>JBDTPU010000191.1:0-6038 GCA_039932535.1 Gallionella sp.
CTAGCATTGCGTCCTCGAAATTGTTCGCCTCAATACATTTTCCGTTCATCCTTCGATACGCCGCACGATGTGCGGCACTCAGGACGAACGGAAGTTAATTTATCATCTCGCGATTATACGGGCATCTACACCAAAAATTATGCGCGCTTATTTAGACCTGATGCAGCACGTGCTGGAGCACGGCACAAAAAAATCCGACCGCACCGGCACGGGTACTCTCTCAGTGTTCGGCTATCAGATGCGATTCGATCTCGCGCAAGGTTTTCCGCTGCTGACCACCAAGAAAGTGCATTTGCGTTCCATCATCCATGAACTGCTGTGGTTCCTGCAGGGCGACACCAATATCAAATACCTCAAAGACAACGACGTCAAAATCTGGGATGAGTGGGCGGACGAGAACGGCGACCTTGGCCCGGTGTACGGCAAGCAGTGGCGTTCCTGGGCTGCGCCTGATGGGCGCGTGATCGACCAGATCAGCGAAGTCATCGCGCAGATCAAAAAAAATCCTGACTCGCGCCGCCTGATCGTATCGGCGTGGAATGTCGGCGACCTCGACAAGATGGCGCTCGCACCCTGCCATACGTTCTTCCAGTTCTACGTGGCTCCTTCGACTGGCACAGGACAGCGTGGAAAATTATCCTGTCAGCTTTATCAGCGCAGCGCGGATATTTTTCTCGGCGTGCCGTTCAACATCGCATCCTATGCACTACTCACGCTTATGATCGCGCAGGTGTGCGATCTTCAGCCGGGCGACTTTGTGCATACTTTCGGCGATGCGCACCTCTATTCGAACCACATGGAACAAACCCGCCTGCAATTGTCGCGTGAGCCGCGCCCGCTGCCGACGATGCGCATTAATCCCACAGTGAAAAATATTTTGGATTTCAAGTTCGAGGATTTCATATTGGAACATTACGACCCGCATCCAGCGATTAAAGCATCTGTGGCAGTATGAGCTTTCCACGTTGCTCAATTCTGGTTGCCATGGCAAGCAACCGGACGATCGGCCTCAACAACAAACTGCCGTGGCACTGCCCGGAAGATTTGAAACACTTCAAGGCACTCACGATGGGGCATCATTTAATCATGGGACGCAAGACGTTCGATTCAATTGGCAAGCCCTTGCCAGGACGAACCACGGTGGTAGTTTCGCGCAACGGGGGATTGAAAATCGCAGGCTGCATCATTGCGCACTCGCTGGAACAGGCGATTGCTGCCTGCGCCGGGGATGAGGAAATTTTTGTCGTGGGTGGTGCAGAACTATACGCGCAAGCCATATCGCTGGTGGACACGCTCTATATCACCGAGATACAAAAGGAAGTCGAAGGCGACGCTCATTTCCCGGAATTCAAGCGCGATGAGTGGCAGGAGGTGTCGCGCGAAATACGCAGCCAGCAACAACCGCAGCTACTGGAATATCATTTCGTCACCTACTGCCGCAAAAGCGCGTAACAGCGACCCACATTAAGCTGCATGGCAATTCTGAAAAAAGAATTGCCATGCAAAGTAGCCCTCCGGTTAATCAGAGTATGTTGGTACTTCCGGAGATTCGGGAACCGACGAAGACTCAGGAACAGAGGGAGATTCCGGAACAGAAGGCGATTCCGGATGCTCCATGTCTATCCCGGGATGTTCGCCGGATGGAGTATCCGTTTCCCCGTGAGGGGCAGACTCAATTCTTCCGGAGTGCTCCTCGGGCGAGTCCCCAGGCTTGCTCTCTCCAAAACTTTCATCCTTGTGATCCTCGCTGGGTGCTGAACCTCCCTCGTCTTTCATCGCAGGATTGATAAAATTAAAGTCGGGCACCTCCTTCAACAAGGTCGGCATTTCTTTCTCATTGACAGCAAGTCCCACCTGATTGGGATAGATGTCAATCTGCCCCTTATCGGTTCGGATAAATGTGATGCCCTGATTCACCTTGTCGTAGGTACCGGATGGATAAGTTCCACTCTCACTTGGCAAGATGACCGTTACTTCATGGTCTGTTCCTCGAACACCAATGGTTGCGTTTGGCGTCTTGACCAAATCGTTTTGTGGATGCAGCTTGCCTAATTTCCCGGTGACGAAGCGAGATGCCCCCTTGAGCAACGCAAACAAACTGGAATCCTGTTCCGTTCCGTTATAAGCAAATTTTTCGATTTTGAGTTGCGTCCGGGGTCGAACCGCGATCAATCCGTCGTCTGCCATCTTGATATCCAGCATACCGGACTGTGAAGTCACAATTGTTTCGCCTACGCAAACCGCATCACCTTTGGCAAGCAGTCTTGAACGCCCATGACTTTGCGCCTCGGCAGAGCCGCGGCTGGAAATCACGTTGCCCGCAAGTTGCAGTTCACCTGGCTCAATGCGCGGCTTGATGCCTGTTCCGCCAATGCCGGTACCTTTTGCCACTATTCCGGTGCCGCCGATTCCAGAACCCGATGCGGGGTATGTACAGCTGCTTGACGCGGCCCATACGTTGGAAGCGACCAGCGCACCTGACAAAAATATTGTCTGTAGATATATATTTCGATTAAATTTCATCTGATGTCTCCGCTGTGATTTCCGCTGCACTGTAGTGATATACGCCAAAATTGGCGCGATGTATGGCATCCGGCTTGTTCTGGTCGTGCTTCTGCAATTCGGCAGCACGTTTGTTGACGGCATGTAATGACCTCATGCCTACCACACGGGAATATTGCGCTAGCGCTTTGGCCGAATCTGCGCTCAATTTGTCATAGAAAACACAACGCTCCAGAAAAGGCGGCGAACCTCCCGCCAGGTTATGAACCGTGGCAGCCAGGTGGTCATGGATATTCATGCCAAAATAATAAATTTTTTCTTCGATGTCCTGCGGCTGAACAAATGCGTCCGCATTCAAATGAACCTTGTCATCGTTGTCCAACGTGATAATGCCCTGGCGCAACCACTCATCCAGTACCACACGTGCGCGGAAATCCTTGCTGACCGACTGCACCAACGATTCAAAGGATAGCTCCTCTCCTTTATTTGCCAGGCGCGACAGAGGAATGGGTAGCCCCTGCCCGTCCAGATATTCAGGATGCCCGCTCCAGATGGTGAGCAGCAAGGCACTCATGGACGCACGCTGTGAAAGGTTGATCTCTGTTACCGTTTCGTTGCGCAACCGGTTGATCTCGCGGCGATGGATCCCGGTCAGCAAGCTGATACGACTGTCTGTCTGGGGTTTGGCAGCCAACCGGAATTCATCTTCTGCAACCTTTACATAGACTGATTTAACCAGGTCACAGAAAGCGGGGAAAGAAATACCATGCGATAACAGCAAGCGAACCAACGGGCGCAATAGATATCGAATCGCTGCAACAACAGGCAGCTCATATTCAGGAGTAGCAATGCTTGAGTTATTCATAATATGTCCTATTGAATTTTTACCACGAATGAAGCATACCACAAAAAAATAGTTGACGTGTGTAATTTTTACACGTATTATGCGTTTTGTGTGTTAAATGCACATGCATGTTAAAACAGAAAATTGTTTAAAGCATGTTACCGAGCCTGCTGTAAAATATCTCGGGTTCGATTTTTAGTTCATTTATTAAGGAGCAAATCATGTCAAGTCAAAAAAATGTTACCAAGTTTATCGCTGCATTGTTCTTTGTGGGGGCCTCTGCGCTTGCGTTCGCAGTTACCACGCCAGACCCGACAACTCCGGCAGTTCCTGCAACTCCTGCTGCAACAACTCCGGATGTTCCTGCGATGCCCGGACAGGTAGAGGTGGAAGCGCCTGAAGTCGCTGAGGCTCCTGAGGCTCCTGAAGTCGATGAAGTTGGTGAAGTCGCTGAAGTTCCGGAAGCTCCAGAAGTACATGGCGCGCCTGAAGTGGCTGAAGCACAGGAAGTGCATGACGCACCTGAAAGCCATTAATCAAAGTAAAGGTTGAATTATGAAAAACGCCATACTCGCCGCAAGTCTCTTTGCCTCTTTCGCTACTACCATTCATCTTGCACACGCGGAAGAAGGTGGGAAATTCAGCCTGGAAACGGGTATGGATTACAACACCGGCAAGTATGGCGGTACTCAATCTACCGACATTCTCTATGTCCCTGTCATAGGCAAGTATCAAGGTAAATCGTGGACGCTGAAATTGACCGTTCCTTACCTTCGGATTACCGGCCCGGCTAATGTAATCAATATAATGAATGGTGTCAGCGTAACCGGGGGTGCCAACACTCCCCTCACCCGTAGTGGTTTGGGTGATGTAATTTTAGGCGCCACCCATAATGCCTACACCAGCGGCGCCTCAGGCGTCATGATTAACTTGACCGGAAAAGTTAAATTTGGGACGGCCAGCAGCGCCAAAGGGCTGGGTACAGGAAAGAATGATTACGCGCTCCAGGCGGATCTATATAAAACCACTGGAAGCCTTACCAATTTCGGAACTTTTGGTTACAAAATATATGGCAGCCCGATAGGCTATACGCTTAATAACGTTTTCTATGGCTCGCTGGGCGTAAGCTATAAATTCAAACCGGAAACGAATGGCGGCCTGGTGCTTGCCCTCGGTCAAAAAACCATGGCAACAGGCTCAACACATATAGAAATGCTTTTCTTCGTCAACCACAAGCTTGATAAAAACTGGAAAGCGCAAGGTTACATGTTAAAAGGTTTCACCAATGGTGTTCCCGATCTGGGAGCCGGAGCGAGTATTGTTTATCTGTTCTGAATGACTTCCCCCGGCGGCCTTCCGGCTGTCATCAGCTTACGATCATCCAGCGCTATGGCACGTTAAGGAAGCGCTGATTAAATCGCACCGTTCGCCCTGAGCTTGTCGAAGGGTGTTTTATCTAAATGATATTATTGTATTTATTCCGATCATGGTTCGACAAGCTCACCACGAACGGAATAAATCAGCGCTTCCCTAGCCATTCGACTAGGCTGCCACAAAACGTCAGCCAAGTCGCTGGTTATCGGGGCGAACGGGAAATGCCTCGCAGAGGTTCTCGTACCCTTTGGGTATATCGAACCATAGTTTTGGATTTAATCAGCGCTTCCTTAACTCTGCCATAGCCTATTCAATACAAGACATGTTAGTATTTTGCACAGGTGACCATCCATTGACTGCCCGACGACCCCCACGATGAGGAGCGCTCATTGAAATTTTATGAAGAAGCTGATGACCCGCGTCGGCGCCTGCTGATCCAGGCACTCGCGGCGGGATTATTTTCGGCGGTACTGCCCGGCGGGAACGCTTTGGCTGCCAGTATCTTCGGCAGCAGGCCGAAACAGTTGCCACCCGGCCAGTCCATCTACAGCATTTCCGGGCAGGCCTCGGTCAATGGCAAAGAGGCGACCCTGGAGACCAGAATATATCCCGGCGACACGGTGAAAACCGCAAAGGACAGCGAACTCATCTTCGTCGTTGATACCCATGCCATGATCTTGCGTAGCGACAGCCACCTCGTCATTGAGACCGCGCAAAAAAAGCCGGAACAAAATATAACCGCGAAAAAAAGACCGGAACAAAAAAGCATAGCGGAAATAAGCCCTATGTCACTGCTGATCAACGGCTTCAGAATGTTGACCGGAAAGCTGCTGACGGTATCGCGCCACACCGAGATGCGCGTCAGCACAGCCACTGCAACCATCGGTATCCGCGGCACCGGCTTCTATGTGGAAGCCGATCCCGAACTGACTTACTTCTGCACTTGTTACGGCACCACAGACGTCACGGCCAGCGCGGATCCGGCAAGCAAGACCACCGTCGTCTCCCAGCATCACGACCGGCCGCTTTATATTTTGAAAGACCAGGGGCAAGGCAACAACATTCGCAATGCGCCCTTCGTCAATCACACCGATCAGGAACTGACGCTCATCGAAGCCCTGGTGGGCCACACGCCGCCGTTCGTATTTGCGAACGATGCGTATAGCGCGCCGAGACGGGATTATTGAGGCAGCGGCTATAACCTCACATCATTGAAAAGGCCGTTCGCAACAAATCGCGAACGGCCTTTTTCTTGCGCGCGTCTAATTCAGTTGAAATATCTCGTCATTACTGGGGGGCGCCGTTCAGTATCCAGTTG
>JBDTPU010000192.1:0-1640 GCA_039932535.1 Gallionella sp.
CTCCTCCGGCGTGGCATCGGTGGCGATATCAAAATCCTTGGGAATGCGATCCAGCAATAAATCGCGCACCGCGCCGCCCACCACATAGGCCTGAAAACCTGCGGCCTGCAAACCGTCGGTGACTTTCAGCGCGCCGTAGCTGATCTGCTCGCGCGCCACGCCATGCAATCTGAACGGAATCACCTGGGCATTTCCCGCCGATCGGGACTTGGCAGGTTTCTGGAATACTCGTTTAAGGAATTTTTTGATCATGCAAATTTTTGAATAGGCACTTCCGGGAAGGGAACGCGGCACGGTCTGGTAAAGAGCGTGGATTATACAGCCCCAAAGAAAAACGCGCCTTGCGGCGCGTTTTCGGTGCGGCGATAACGCTTAGCCCTTGAGGCAGGAGCTCATGAACTTTTTGCGCTCATCACCCTTAAGTGCTTTGGCCTTTGCGTCCGCATTACAGGACTTCATTTTGTCCTGTTGCTTGACCTTTGCAGGAGCAGCAGCCGTCTTGTCGGCAGCTCCTGCGGCAGATTTCAGCACGTAATCCTTTTTCAGACACTTGCTCATAAACGCTTTGCGATCTGCGCCCTTCAGGTTGTCTGTCTTTGCTTCTTTGTTGCAGCCCTTCATCTTGTCTTGCTGCGCGCCCGCGAAGGCCGGAGTGGAAGCAGCAAATACAAAACCTAAACAGGCTAATGCGATCAGTTTTTTCATGGGGTTCTCCTTGTTGATGATTAAAAATTTTGTTCCCTGGCAGAAACGCGCCCATTATAGCAACTTGGCCAATTCCATCCGCAGCATTTATAGGTGGTGAGTTAAGCGGACAGGCCTTTTGCCCAGTGACTATACAACTGATCCGCCACGCTATTTAACTGCGGCAGTTTGTCCTTCATTTGCTGTTGTATCTCGCTCACGGATTGCACTGCCGGACTGTTGCTCGCAGCGATTTCGTCGGCGCCCACTGCACACCAGGCCGCAATCATTTCTTCCGTCATTTCGACATGGCATTGCAGAGCGAGGTGCTTGCCGATGGAATAGGCCTGGTTGGCACAATGTGCGCTGGACAGCAGATGGGTTGCGCCTTGCGGCAAGGCAAAGGTTTCGCCATGCCAATGAAATGCGGTAAAGCTGCGCATTTTTCCGAACCAGGTGCGCGCGATATTATTGTCCGATACCTGCACCTCGCCCCAACCGATTTCTTTCGCAGGGTTGCGCGACACCGTTGCGCCCAAGGCCCTGGAAATCAGCTGCCCACCGAGGCAATGTCCGAGTAGCGGAATGTCGCGATCCACCGCATCGCGAATCAGCGCAAGCACCGGCGCTATCCACGGCAGGTCGTCATTGACGCTCATTGGCCCGCCCATGAAAACCAGCGCGGAATAATCCGATACGCTTGAGGGCACGGCATCGCCCGCATCAATCGCGATCAGTTGCCAGGGGATGGTTCGTGCATCCAGAAATGTGCCGAGGTAGCCGGGACCTTCGGTGTGCGCATGACGGAAAATGGCAATGGGTTTCATGTCAGAGGCGAGAAAGGAAAAGGGAAAAGAGAAAAGAGTTGCGCGCTTCGCGCGCGGTGTTGTCCTTCCCTGTTACCCTTGCCCCTTCTCCGTTTTATCTCTTTCGATCAGTGCATATGCCGAATGATT
>JBDTPU010000193.1:0-5282 GCA_039932535.1 Gallionella sp.
CTGAAGTAAATCCTGAGAAAGGTTGCTCAACTCAGTGTGACACGCTACAGTTGCGACCTGTTAATTTAAGCACATCTGGGGAGTCTTCGTGTTTGCAATTGTAGAAGCGGCCGGCTGGCCAATCTGGTTTTTGATTCTGGCATCTGTCATTGCAATTGGTTTGATCATTGAACGCTTGATATTTTTGCGCCGCCATCGCATCGCTCCTCCTATGCTGCTGAATGAAGTCATTAAAGAACTCAAGCAACGCGGTGTCAGCGAGGGCATGCTAACTAGACTTGCCAGCAGTTCGCCGCTGGGGCACATTTTTGCCGCCGGGTTGAAGAACATCAAAAGTACACCCGAGGTGATGAAAGAATCTGTCGAAGAAGCGGGGCGGGGTGTTGCCCACGACCTGGAGCGATTCCTCACTACGCTGGGTACGATTGCTTCCATCAGCCCATTGCTTGGCTTATTCGGCACGGTGGTCGGCATGATCGAAATCTTCGGCTCGCAAACTGCGGTAGGCAATTCGCCCGCGATACTTGCACATGGAATTTCGGTGGCGCTTTACAACACTGCCTTCGGTCTGATCGTGGCGATTCCCAGCATGATTTTCTATCGCCACTTCCGTTCGCAAGTGGACACTTTGACCGTAGAGATGGAGCAACAGGCCATCAAGCTGGTCGAGATTGTGCATGGCCAGCGTACCGGTTAATCGCGAATGAATTTCCAGCGAGGACGTAGCCGCGAGGAACCGGAGATCAATCTGATCCCGATGATAGATGTGCTGCTGGTGATTTTGATTTTCATGATGGTGACTACCAGCTATGCCAAGTATTCCGAATTGCAGATCAATTTGCCGCAAGCGGGTGGCGAAGCATCCGCCACCAAGGCCGATCTCATCAACGTCGCAGTAGACGCCTCGGAACACTATGCCGTCAACAATCAAAGCGTGTCGTACATGGGTATAGACACGCTGGTGGTTGCGCTGAAAAATGCTGCGGGTAATCAAACCGACCCCACCATTGTCATCAACGCGGATGCTAAAGCGCCACATCAATCTGTGATCAATGTGATGGAAGCGGCCAGGCGCGCCGGGTATGGGCGCATTACATTCACTACCCAAAATCAACCGAAGTAATGGTTCCCTGAACGTGCACTGGCTGCAACACCATTGGTATCGCATCACCCCTCTGCACCTGATTCTTTTTCCGATTAGTCTGGCTTTCCGCGTGTTGGCGGCATTGCGTCGTGAGCTGTATCACAACGGCATTCTGACCAGTCATCAATTACTGCTGCCGGTCATTGTGGTTGGCAACATCAGTGTTGGCGGCACCGGTAAAACTCCGCTCACGCTCGCCTTGGCACAACAATTCATCGAGCGCGGTTGGCATCCGCTGATTGTCAGCCGCGGCTATGGCCGTAGCAGCTCACGTCCGCAGCAAGTAAGCCGTTCAAGCACCATCGCACAAGTTGGAGATGAGCCGTTGCTGATGGCGCAACGTGATATTTGCCCGGTATGGGTGGGCGCAGATCGCGTTGCCACGGCGCGTGCAGCGTTGCAAGTTCATCTGCAGTGCGATGTCGTGCTGTGTGATGATGGCTTGCAACATTATCGCTTGCAGCGCGATGCGGAAATCGCAGTCATTGATGGCGCGCGCGGATTTGGTAATGGCTTGATGCTCCCCGCCGGCCCGCTGCGCGAACCCGCATCGCGTTTACAGACAGTGGATGCCGTGGTGGTGAATGGCGGCGATGCGGCTGCAGGCCAATATGCGATGCGCCTCACTGGCGCAATTTTTTACAATTTACTGAATCCCGGCCAAACAGCTACGCCCGCCGATTTTCAACAATCGAACAATCATGCCGTGGCTGGTATCGGCCACCCGCAACGCTATTTTCAGCATCTGGAAACACTGGGCGTCCCATTCACGCCGCATGCTTTTCCCGACCATCATCCTTACCGCGCAGCGGAGTTATCCTTCACAGATTGCGATGCGATACTCGTGACCGAAAAAGATGCGGTAAAATGCGCCGCATTCGCTGATGCGCGATATTGGGTATTGCGTGTGGATGCGCAAATTGACCCGGCCCTGATAGATCACCTATTGCGAAAGATCACTCCCCATGGACACCAAACTGCTTGATATTCTCGTTTGCCCGTTGTGCAAATCTCCGCTGGTGTATCGAAAAGCCGCGCTGGAACTGATCTGCAAAGCTGACCGGCTGGCCTTCAAAATCCAGGACGACATTCCGATCATGCTGGTCGACGAAGCGCGCAAGCTCACGCCGGAAGAAGCCGAAAAAATTAAATGACCGATTTTCACGTCGTCATTCCGGCACGTCATGCATCCACACGATTACCCGGCAAGCCGCTGCTGCTGATTTCCGGTAAGCCTATGGTAGTGAGGGTTGCCGAACAAGCAGCCCTGAGCGGCGCGCAACAAATCTGGATCGCCACCGATCATCACGCGATTGCCAACGTGGTGCGTGAGCACGGTTTTAAAGCATGCCTGACCAAAGCCAGCCACGCCAGCGGTACCGATCGCATCGCCGAAGTGGTTGAACAATGTAATTGGCCGGGCGACACCATCGTGGTCAATGTGCAGGGCGATGAGCCGCTGATTCCGCCCGCGCTGATACGCGCCATCGCCGAGCATCTGCACAGCCATCCGGAATGTGCGATTGTTACGGCCTGCCATGCAATTCACGATGAAGCTTCGATGCGCAATCCGAACATCGTCAAGACGGTGCTGGATAAAAATGGCAACGCGCTGTATTTCAGCCGCGCGGCGATTCCATTCCCCCGTAATGTATTTGCCCAACAACAGCCGCTGCCTGCCGATTTGCCGGTATTACGCCACGTTGGTATCTATGCATATCGCGCCAGTTTTTTACGCGCCTACAGCCGACTTGCTCCTTGCGCGCTGGAGCATTTTGAAGCACTGGAACAATTACGCGCACTGTATTATGGATACAAAATTGGTGTGGTCATCGCTGAACAGGCTCCGCCCGCCGGGGTGGATACGGAGGAGGATTTACGGATAGCGCGGGAGATGTTTGAAGTAGTGAAACGTGAAAGGTAAAAAGTGAAACGTAACCTTCCCGGCAGGGAGGGTGGCGCGTAGCGCCGGGTGGGCATCACGTTTCACCTTTCACGTTTCACTACGGTACAGTTTCACTGGTTACGATTTTTTATAGGAAAAAAATAATGAGATTGATACTACTCGGCCCGCCGGGCGCAGGTAAAGGCACCCAGGCGAATTACATCAAGGAAAAATTACACATCCCGCAAATTTCAACCGGCGACATGTTGCGTGCGGCTGCCAAGGCGGGCACGCCGATCGGAATCGCGGCAAAGAAGCTGATGGATGCAGGAGTATTGATTTCCGATGGCATCATCATCAGCCTGGTGAAAGAACGCATCAAGGATGCAGACTGCGCACATGGATTTTTCTTCGACGGTTTTCCGCGTACCTTACCGCAAGCACAGGCGATCAAGGATGCCGACATTCCGATTGATTTCGTGGTGGAACTCGAAGTGGCCGATAGCGAGGTCATCCAGCGCATGAGCGGTCGCCGCGTGCATCTGCCTTCCGGCCGCACTTATCACCTGACGTTCAATCCACCCAAGGTGGCAGGCAAGGATGATCTCACTGGCGAAGAATTGGTGCAGCGTCCCGACGATGTAGAAGATACCGTCATTAAGCGTCTCAGTGTTTATCACGATCAGACACAGCCTTTGGTTGACTACTACAACGCTTGGGAAAAATCCGGCGATGCGCAAGCGCCGAAGTGCATAAAAATTCCCGGAGTAGGAAGCGTGGAAAATATACGCGACCGGATTTTCGCTGCTTTAGGAGTAACGGGTCATGGCTGACCAACCCCTACTCACGCTGGAAGATGCCAAGCGCATCGCCGCAGCGGCACAAGCCGAAGCTCAACGCAACGACTGGCGCGTGGTGATCGCGGTGGCGGATGGCGGAGGCCACTTGCTGTATTTGCAGCGCAGCCACGACACCCAGTTTGGCAGTGTGGAAATTGCGATTAAGAAAGCGCATGCGGCTGTGGCTTTTCAACGTCCCACCAAGGCGGCGGAAGAGGCGGTGCAGAGCGGACGGTTAATCCATCTGGTTCTTCCCGGTGCGATTGCTGCGGAAGGCGGAGTGCCGCTACAGATTGATGGTGTAATTGTGGGCGGCTTGGGAATCAGCGGCGTGCGTTCATTCCAGGACGGCCAGATTGCCGCAGCAGGTGTGGCTGCGCTGACGAAAAATTAGCGGGAGGTCAGTACATGCGCTGCCTGCTGTCGTGCAAAATCATTCGCGCAAAAGCTGCCTCAAAAAAATATCATGTCATTAATTCAAAATCCGAAGTATCCTAGCGTTTGAAATTGCTTCAGGGGGTACTGCATGTATTGATGCATGAGTTCATGCCAGTGCGATAAGCTGATTTGTCTTTAGGGAGGGGTATCATGTCAGGTGGTTTAGGATTCGCGTTGTTAAGCGCCATTGTTGCAATTTTTTACGGCATTTTTTCCATCAAGTGGATAGTCGGCAAACCAGCCGGTAACGAAAAAATGCGCGGCATCGCCGCCGCTATCCAGGAAGGCGCTTCCGCTTACCTGAATCGGCAATACACCACGATCGGCATCGTCGGTGCAATTCTATTTGTGGTTATTCTGGTCGTGTTGAAATGGCCAACCGCAGTCGGCTTCGCCATAGGCGCAATTCTTTCCGGATTGACCGGCTATATCGGCATGAACGTATCGGTACGCGCCAATGTGCGTACTGCTGAAGCGGCCAAAGAAAGTCTGAACGCCGCATTGAATGTATCCTTCAAGGGCGGCGCGATCACCGGCATGCTGGTGGTGGGCTTGGGCCTGCTCGGTGTGGCGGGCTATTACGCTTTCCTCACTTTGATGCTGGGCACCAGTAGCGAAGAGGCAACCCATGCACTGGTGGGACTGGCCTTCGGCGGCTCGCTGATTTCCATTTTCGCCCGTCTGGGCGGCGGCATATTCACCAAGGGCGCTGACGTGGGCGCCGACCTGGTAGGCAAGGTTGAAGCCGGTATTCCAGAAGATGATCCGCGCAATCCTGCGGTGATTGCCGACAACGTGGGTGATAACGTCGGCGATTGCGCCGGTATGGCGGCAGACTTGTTCGAAACTTATGCGGTTACCATCATTGCCACCATGTTGCTGGGCGGCTTGCTGATAACCGGTGCAGGACCGAATGCGGTAATCTATCCGCTGGTGCTGGGCGGCTTCTCCATCATCGCCTCCATCGTCGGCACCT
>JBDTPU010000194.1:0-7137 GCA_039932535.1 Gallionella sp.
CCCAAAAGATCGTGGATACCGCCGGGCGCATTGACAAGTTCCGTCAGAAATACGGCACTAAGGCCGCAGCGTAGAACTTCGCGCGGCGGCTCAAGAAAAAGGCGGCGTTTGCTGCCTTTTTTATTTGTGAGACGCTCTTTCTATTTGACACAGGATTTAAGATAAGCTGACGCATGTACTTCATCAAACCCACCGACCCTAACCCGATCACTCCCGCCAAAGCAGCGCTGCTCGGGCTATTGTGCCTAATCTGGCTGGGCACCGGGCTGATTGGGCATGATCCGTGGAAACCGGATGAGGCATATAGCTTCGGGCTGATCTATTCGATGCTGCAAAGCGGCGATTGGTTGGTACCTACTCTGGCGGGCGAGCCCTTCATGGACAAGCCACCGCTGTTCTATTGGACCGCCGCGTTATTCGCCAAACTTTTTTCGCCGTTATTGCCATTGCATGACGGCGCGCGTCTCGCCAGTGGTTTCTACACCGCGCTGACACTATTGTTTGTCGGCCTCACCGGCCGCAAATTATATGGTGAGAATCGCGGCTGGGCTGCGGCGATCATCCTGATCGGCTGCCTCGGCATGCTGGTACGCGCGCATCAGATGATCACAGATCTCGCGCTGCTGGCGGGTTGCGCGATGATGCTGTACGGTTTTTCCCTGAGCCAGGAACGCATCATGCGCGCCGCAGTCTGGGTCGGCACTGGCATGGGCATCGGCTTCATGTCCAAGGGATTTATCTCGCCGATATTATTCATGCTGATCGCGGCGAGCTTGCCGTTATTTTTTCAAAGCTGGCGCAAGCGTCAGTACTATCGCAGCATCATTACTGCGTTGCCGTTTGCGCTGCCCTGGCTGATCATCTGGCCGCTGCTGCTGTATTTACACTCCCCGCAATTATTTGCGGATTGGGCGTGGACGCACAACATTGGCAACTGGGTCAGCTACGCAAAATCCGGACCCGGCAAAAATTCGTTTTACTATCTGGAAAATTTGCCTTGGTTGGCGTGGCCCGCTCTGCCGCTGGCGATCTGGGTGGTATGGAAGTCACGAAAACGTTTGGCGCAACGCGACGATTTGCAATTGCCGCTGCTCAGTTTCGCGGTCATGTTCATCAGCCTGAGTTTTTCCGCCAACATTGAAGAAGTGTTTGCGTTGCCGATGCTGTTGCCGATTGCGCTGTTGGCAACCGCATCCTTATCCATGCTGAAACGCGGCGCGGCTAATGCGCTGGACTGGTTCGGACTGATGACTTTCGCGCTGATCGCCATCCTGATGTGGTGGGGCTGGGCGGGTTTGCTGCTGGATAACCAGGCCAAGATTACGCATTGGCTGAAAGATTTTCAGCCGGGCTTCGAGCCGGAATTGCACACGGGATATTTTGTTATTGCCATCATCGCCACTGTATTGTGGGTTGTGCTGGTATGGCGTGTTGGCCGTTCAATGCGGCGCGCGACAATGAACTGGGCAGCTGGGGTCACGTTAATCTGGGTACTCGCCATGACGTTATGGTTGCCCTGGCTGGATAGCGGCAAAAGTTATCGCAACATGGTCGCTGCGCTGAAACAATCTTTGCCGAAACACTACCAATGTATTACCGGTGAAGGCCTGGGTGATGGACAACGCGCGATGCTGCATTATTTTGGCAATATTATTGCGCAGCACGACTACAAACAACATTGCGATGTACGCCTGATTCAGGGCGACAAAGTATTATCCAGGCCACTGCTCGACGAAACACGCTGGAAAAAAATCTGGGAAGGTAGCCGCAAGGGCGACAAAGCTGAGCATTATCGGCTGTATCGGCGAATACAGTGAAGGGCGCTTTGAAGTGTGCGACCCCTATCAGGACGGGCTATTCTTCCTGAATAGCGCCGATTGTGCGTGTGCGTGCAAGCCTTCGCCGAACGCCAGTGTGGAAGCAATCTCACCCAGTTTTTGCGCACCTTGTTGTGAGACCTGGATCAGGCTACTGCGCTTCTGAAAATCATACACGCCCAGCGGAGAAGAGAAGCGCGCGGTGCCGGAAGTCGGCAAGACATGGTTCGGCCCGGCGCAGTAATCGCCGAGCGCTTCGGAAGTGTAGCGACCCATGAAAATCGCACCGGCGTGTTTCAGTTTGGGCAGCCAGGCTTGCGGGTCTGCAACGGATAATTCCAGATGCTCGGGCGCAATGCGGTTGCTGATGGCGCAGGCTTCGTCCAGGTCGGCAACCTGGATCAGCGCGCCGCGATTTTCCAGTGCAGTTTTGATGATGGCGCGGCGCGGCATTTGTTCAAGCAGACGAGCCGCGCTTTGTGCCACGGCTGCGATAAATTTTACATCAGGTGACAATAAAATGGCTTGCGCCAATTCGTCATGTTCGGCTTGCGAAAACAAATCCATTGCGATCCAGTCCGGGTCGGTCTGCCCGTCGCAAATCACCAGAATTTCCGAAGGCCCGGCAATCATGTCGATGCCGCACACGCCGAACACGCGGCGTTTCGCGGCTGCCACGTAGGCATTGCCGGGGCCGACAATCTTGTCCACTTTCGGGATGGTCTGCGTGCCATAAGCCAATGCCGCCACCGCTTGCGCGCCACCGATGCTGAACACGCGATCTACACCCGCCAAAAAAGCCGCTGCCAGTACCAGCTGATTTTTTATGCCGTCGGGAGTCGGCACGACCATAATCAGTTCGCCCACGCCCGCTACTTTAGCAGGCAATGCGTTCATCAACACTGACGACGGATAAGCCGCCTTGCCGCCCGGCACATACAGACCGACGCGATCCAGCGAGGTAATTTGCTGGCCGAGCAACGTACCGTCGGCGTCGGTATAACTCCAGGAAGTTTGCAATTGTTTGCGATGGTAATCAGTCACGCGCTGCGCGGCTTGTTCCAGCGCGCTGCGCTGCGCCGTGGGCAAACCTTCGAATGCGACACGCAATTCCTCGCGCGACAATTCCATCGCACCCGCATTGGCCAATGGCAGGCGGTCAAACTTGCGGGTGTATTCCAGCACAGCTTCATCGCCGCGCTTTTTAACATCAGCAAGAATAGCTGCTACCGTTGCTTCAAGCTTTTCGTCTGCTGTCTCCTCATAAGCCAGCAGCTTGTTAAGTTGTGTATCGAAGTCGGGTTGCACAGTGGCAAGCCTAGTGATATTCATTTTTCCCTCTCCCGTCATTCCGGGCTTGACCCGGAATCCAGTGATTTTTATCGAACTGGATTCCCGCTTTTACGGGAATGAAGATTGCTCATTTTATCGCCTTAGCGAACGCATCCAGCATCGGCTGGATCACATTGTGTTTCAATTTCAGCGCAGCCTGGTTTACCACCAGGTGCGAGGAAATATCGGCAATATGTTCGACTGCCTTGAGATGGTTCGCCTTCAACGTATTGCCACTGCTGACCAGATCCACGATCGCATCTGACAGCCCCACCAGCGGAGCCAGCTCCATTGATCCATACAGCTTGATCAAGTCCACATGCACGCCTTTTGCGGCAAAATGAGCGCGGGCAGTTTGCACGTATTTGGTTGCCACGCGCAGGCGCGCGCCTTGGCGTACTGCGGATTCATAATCGAAATCATCACGCACTGCGACCATCATGCGGCAGCGCGCAATTTTCAAATCCAGCGGTTGATACAGACCGGCGCCGCCGTGTTCGGTTAATACATCCTTGCCTGCCACACCCATGTCCGCCGCGCCATATTGCACGTAGGTCGGCACATCGCTGGCACGCACAATGATCAGCCGCACATTGGCACGGTTGGTAGTCAGGATCAGCTTGCGCGAAGACTCGGGGTCTTCCAGCGGAGTGATGCCAGCCGCCTTCAGCAACGGCAGGGTTTCCTCGAAGATGCGTCCTTTGGACAATGCTATCGTTATCATAATTTTATTTCGTAAATAGTTATGTGACGTGAAACGTGACTCGCCACACGCGTTTCAAGTGAAATGTAAAACGTAAAAGCGTTACCGCGTTTCACCTTTCACTTTAAGCGGCGAATATTAGCACCCAGAGCAGACAGCTTCGCTTCCAGGTGTTCGTAGCCGCGATCGAGATGGTAGATACGGTCGATCACGGTCTCGCCTTGCGCGACCAATCCGGCGATGACCAGGCACGCCGAGGCGCGCAAGTCGGTCGCCATGATGGTGGCGCCTTCCAGTTGCGCGCAGCCTTTGATGACGGCGGTATTACCCTCCACTTCGATCTGTGCACCGAGCCTGCGCAGCTCTTGCACATGCATGAAGCGGTTTTCAAAAATCGTCTCAACCACCATCGCGCTGCCCTCGGCGATGGTATTCATCACCATGAATTGCGCCTGCATGTCCGTGGGAAAAGCAGGGTAGGGCGCGGTGCGCACATTTACGGCTTTGGGACGCTGGTTCATTTTAATATTAATGGTGTTGCTTCCTGTTTGTATCGTTGCGCCAGCTTCCTGCAACTTTTCCAATACATTTTCGAGTATGTCGGCGCGCGCATCAGTCAGCGTGATGTCGCCGCCCGCTGCCGCAGCAGCCACCAGGAACGTGCCGCTCTCAATGCGATCAGGCATGATGCGATGGCTCGCACCATGCAGTTTTTCCACGCCGATAATGCTGATAGTATCGCTGCCCGCACCTTCAATTTTTGCGCCCATCGCGATCAAACAATTTGCCAGGTCAACCACTTCCGGCTCGCGCGCCGCATTTTCCAGGATCGTCACGCCGTCCGCCAGCGTGGCTGCCATCATCAGGTTTTCTGTACCGGTCACGCTGACCAGATCAAAAAATATCCGCGCGCCTTTGAGTCGTCCGCCCCCATTATTACCCCGTGGCACTTGCGCATGGATGTAGCCGTGCTCGATATGAATTATTGCACCCATTGCCTGCAAGCCTTTGATGTGCAAATCCACCGGACGCGAGCCGATGGCGCAACCGCCCGGCAGTGAAACGCGCGCTTCGCCGAAGCGTGTCACCAGTGGCCCCAACACGAGGATCGCAGCGCGCATGGTTTTCACCATGTCGTAAGGCGCTTCCAGTTTTTCTACATGCGCGGCAGACAATATAACTTGGTTGTCGCTCGCCTCGATCGCCACACCCAGATGCTGCAGCAGCTTGCGCATCGTGGTGACATCATTCAGATCCGGCACATTGCTCAGTTGCACAGCATCACTGGTCAGCAGGCTGGCGCATAGTATTGGCAAAGCCGCATTTTTGGCACCGGAAATCCGTACTTCACCGCGGAGGCGATTGCCCCCCTGTATAGCTAATTTTTGCATCGCTTACTTCTGGCTCTGCCACTCTTGCGGCGTGTAGGTTTTCATCGACAGCGCGTGAATCTCCGCCCGCATTCTGTCGCCCAGGGTTTGGTATACCAACTGGTGACGTTGCACGCGATTCTTGCCTGCAAACGCCTCGCTGACGACCACCGCCTCGAAGTGAGTACCATCGCCCACTACGTTTAAATGTTCGGTTGCCATCCCTTGCGCGATATTAAGCTGAATACTTTCCGGGGTAACCATTGTTAATTCCACTGTTCGTTAAAGTAAAAATAGGAGGCAATGCCCGCCACCGAAACCAAGGTTGCGCATGATACTAAAAACCAAGGGAGATGTGCGCAGAGCGAATGTGCTGCCGCGCAAAGGGATTAATCAGGCTTGCGGCAGCAACTCGGCAACACCGTATAAATGCGCCAGGCTCAGCAAGTTTTCCGGCAATCCTTTTACGCGCAGTTTGTGTTGATTGCGTTGGGCAACTCTCATCCAGCCCAGCAACATACTGACCGCAGTGGAATCGACGTGATCGACCTGAGAAAAATCTATCTGAAAATCTTCGCTGGCCAGATGCTGCGAACCGGTTGCAAACAAGGCGGGGACGGTTTCAATGGTTAAGTTGCCATGTAACACCAGCCATTCGCCCTCGCACTTGATCACTTCGGTTCCGCCTTGATTATTTTGCCAGCCACCCCATGCGCGTTTTTGTCGGCAAGCGTTTTGATCAGGCCGTCAATCCCGTTCGCCTGAATTTGCGAGGTGAACGTGCCGCGATAACTCATTACCATGCTGACCCCTTCAATGGAAATATCAAATACCTTCCATCCGTCGGCGGCTTTTTTCATTTCATAATCCACCGGGATCGGCTGCGAGCCCGGCTTGCTAATAACAGTCTTGACAGTTACTTCAGTGTCGTCTGCCGCCGTCTTGACCGGCTTCACTTCTATCGTTTGATCACGATACACCATGAAGACTTTGGTATAAGTGCGCACCAGCATGTTACGAAACTCCGCCACTAATGCCTGTTTTTGCTCGGGGGTCGCAGAGCGCCAGTTCTTACCTATTGCCAATTGAGTCATGCGGGAAAAATCAAAATGCGGTAGTACCTTGGCGTCCACCAGCGCAGTCATTTTTTTCTGGTCGCCCGATTGAATATCCCTATCCTGTTTGATAACCGTAGTAACTTCTTGCACGGTGCTTTTAATCAGCGCATCGGGCGCCATCACTTCGGCGTGCACTCCAAGCGAGAAGGATATCGCCGCACCCAGAATCATTTTTTGTATTACAGTCATGGCAGATCTCTTTAAAATAAAATAGATTATTTTGGTTGGACGGTTTCTTCAGCCTTGTTATAAATGAACTTGCCAATCAAGTCTTCCAGCACCATGGCAGCTTGGGTCTTTTTGATCTGCTCTCCATTGTGCAGCATCTCGCTATCTCCGCCGGGAGTCAAGCCTATATATTGCTCGCCCAGCAAACCCGAAGTGAGAATATTGGCGAAGGTGTCTTTTGGAAATTGATAACGTTTATCCAGACTCATTACTACATTGGCTTCATAACGTTCAGTATCCAGCTTGATATCTATTACACGCCCCACTAAAACCCCCGCGCTCTTGACCGATGCCTTGGCCTTTAGGCCGCCGATATTGGTAAAGTAAGCATGCACTTGGTAGCTCTCGGACACGTTGTAAGTGCCGAGGTTCCCAACCTTCATCGCCAGCATCACCAGCGCGGCGATACCCGCCACCACAAATAAGCCTACCCACAAATCCAGTGTCGTGCGTTCCATAACTCAAGTTCCTTTAAACATGATTGCGGTCAAAATAAAGTCCAGCATCAAAATCGCCAGCGACGATGTTACCACCGTGCGCGTTGTCGCGCCGGACACGCCCTCGGCAGT
>JBDTPU010000195.1:0-2433 GCA_039932535.1 Gallionella sp.
CGCGGCAGCATTCTGTCCCAGAGTAGCATGGACATGGGCGCGGCGGTCGTCGCCGTGGATGATGTCGAGATGCTGGATGACGCGGCACAGATCGGGTTGTTCAATCTCTACAACCAAATGCGCGACAGTGGGGCGATGCTGCTGGTCAGCGGCCAGCAATCTCCGCTGCATCTCCAGTTGCGTGACGACCTGCGCACCCGTCTGGGCTGGGGCCTGGTGTATCAGGTGCATGTGCTGAGCGACGAAGAGAAAGCCCACGCGTTGGTGCAACATGCGCACTCGCGTGGCTGGGTGCTGCCGTCAGAAGTGACGCAATATTTATTGCGTCACGGGCGGCGCGATCTGCCCAGCCTGATGGCGGTGCTGGACGCGCTGGACGCGCATTCGTTGCGCCTGCATCGCGCGCCCTCCGTGCCGCTGTTGAAAGAAGTCATGGAAATGGAGCCGAAGTGAACCTTACCTTATTTGATCTGGACAATACTTTATTAAACGGTGACAGCGATTTCGAGTGGTCTCAGTTTCTCATTCGCATCGGCGTGCTCGACCGCGAATTATTCGAAGCGAAGAATCTGGCCTTCTATGAGCATTACAAAGCGGGGACTCTGGATATCCAGGAGTTTCTGGATTTTCAATTGAAGCCGCTGTCGCGCCATGCGCGCAAGACGCTGGAGGAATGGCATCAGCGCTTCATGCGCGAACAGGCGCTGGGTATGATCACGCAGGCGGCGCGCGATCTGGTTAATCGCCATCGCACGGCGGGCGATGTGTGCGTCATCATCACCGCGACCAATAGTTTTGTTACCGCACCGATCGCGCGCGAATTCGCTGTCGAACATTTGATCGCCACCGAGCCGGAACACCACGACGGCGAATTCACCGGACGCGTCGCCGGTGTGCCGTGCTTCCGCGAAGGAAAAATCACGCGTCTGGAAAACTGGCTGGCGCAACAAGGATGGAATTGGAGCAGTTTTTCCGAGACGACTTTTTACAGTGATTCACTCAATGATTTGCCGTTGCTCGCCAGAGTGAAAAATCCGGTCGCGGTGAATCCGGATGATACTTTACGCCAGCATGCCGAACAGCATGGCTGGCCGTTGATGAGTTTGCGTTGAATTGCATCCTGGCCGGATGTTTTGATATGTAGCCAGATTTTCAGTATGATCAAAACCGTTCATTCTAACTCTGCGGAGGAAACGCGATGAAATACCCTGCATTAATTTTGATTTTCCTGGCGCTTGCATTGACTACACTTCCTGCTGTTGCGCAGGACACGCCTGCTGCGTCAATGGTGATGCCGATGGACGGCAAAGCAATCACAGAAAGTTATCCGGGTGTGGGCACCATCAATAGCGTGGATGTCAAAGCAGGTAAAATTAATCTGAGTCACGGACCGATTGCCGCGCTCGGTTGGCCGGGGATGACCATGGATTTCGAGGCTCAGGACAAAGCCTCGTTGACCAAGCTGAAACCCGGACAAAAAGTCGCGTTCAAGTTGATTGAGGCGGGTAAGGGAAAATACGTGATCAGTGAAATTGCGTTGATCAAATAAAATTTCGGCTGATTTTTTTGACAGATAATCAGCCGAAAACTTGCAACACTTAACGCTGCAACCCGGCTTCGACTGCCACCCTCTTTTCTTTACCGACTAACCGTTCCACCAGGGTAAGCGCGAAATCCATTGCTGTGCCCGGGCCGCGCGAAGTGATCAATTTTCCATCTTCCACAACGCGATCAGTCCGTAGCAGAACCTGCGGAAATGCATCAAGTGCGCCGGGAAAACAGGCGGCTTTTTTTCCGTCGAGCAAACCCGCAGTGGCCAGTACCGAGGGCGCGGCACAGATGGCGGCCACATATTTTTCCTGTTGCGCCATTTGCTGAACCAGCTTCAATACGCGCGCATCAGCTTTCAGATTATTGGTGCCCGGTTGTCCGCCGGGCAACACCACCATGTCATAGCTGTGCATCAATGCTTCGTCCAGTGTGGCGTCTGGCACCAGCAGTGTGCCGCGGCCACCGCGCAATGCACCCGCATTCAAGCCAGCCAATGTGACGGAAATGCCGGCGCGTCGCAAAATGTCAACGACGGTAATGGCTTCGAGCTCTTCACTGCCTTCGGCAAATAATACCAATGCGGTTTTCATAGCTACGCTAACAAAATTTAGTCTCGGAAATTCTGATACTGCAATGGAAAATCAGTAATACCTTTTTTGATCAATTGTATCGCGCCTTGCAGATCGTCGCGGTTCTTGCCGGTGACGCGCACAGTATCCCCTTGTATGCTGGCCTGGACTTTCATTTTGCTGTCCTTGATGTGCTTGACGATTTTTTTGGCCAGTTCAATTTCTACACCGACCTTTACCTCGCAGCCGCGTTTGACCTTGTTGCCGCTGACTTTTTCGATCTTGTCGCTGATCTCCAGACACTTGATATCCA
>JBDTPU010000196.1:0-7374 GCA_039932535.1 Gallionella sp.
GAATACAGCGATGATATTTTGTACGCTGGCTGGAATCCTGAAGTTGATTCTGTATCTCAACAATTGCAGCTGGCACCGACTCCAGAAGAACAGGATATGCCCGTTGCGCTTACGACTGAAATTGTAGAGTTATTCCTCAGGAAAATGTATTCCTATCAGCGCTAATTTTCAGATTAGCCAAGGTGAATCCAGTTGTCAGGATGAGCCGGATAGGAAAAGGAAGAGGTTTCAGTATGCGCAATAAAATATGGCGGATTGGAGGGTGCCTTGTTTAAGCTCAGTGTCTATTACCACGGCGTGCTACGGTACACCATAGTCGCTAATATGGAAAAAGCCCAGGCATTACGGGATCAAGGTTTCTACGTCGTGGTCAATCCTGTCCAGCTTGCTGCCTGACCAAAGTCCGGATTGAGTAGCACCAAGTCCTAAAGTCAAATCGTTTCTCAGTACCCTCCCCCTCTTTTTTTGAAATTCAGCGCGGTTCGATTTGCGACAAATGCCGCGCCACCGATAGCCACGCCCCCAACCAGCCGAGATACATTGAGAACAGCAACAGCGTCAGGCTGTCGCCGAGTGACAGCGGATGTAATATGAACTGACTGGCGTAGAGTTGCGTGAGCACGTTGAGTTGTTGGTTGAGCAGCAGCAGACTGAGTGTAATGATGAGCCACGCCATAATCCCGCCGAGCAGTCCCTGCAATGCACCGAAATACAGGAACGGGCGGCGGATAAAACCATTGGTCGCGCCTATCAGTTTGGCCACTTCGATTTCGTCGCGCTGGGTAAGAATTTGCAGACGGATGGTGTTGAAAGTGATGGCGATCAGCGCGAGACTGAGCAGACCGGCCAGTATTAGCACCATCATCCGCCCGAATTTGAGCAAGGCTTCAAGCTTGTAGGCCCAGGCCGAATCAAGTTGTACCTGTTCCACTTTGGGCAGCTTTGCCAGCTCGGTGCGCAGCTCATCCAACGATTGCGCAGCACCTGATTTGGGATAAACGATAAACGCATCCGGCAACGGATTCTGACTCAAGCCGCCGATCACGTCGGCGAGTCCGGTGCTTTGTTTGAGTTGCTCCAGCGCCTGCCCACGAGCAATGAATTCGACGCGGGCGATGGCTGGATGTTGCTCCAGTTGTTTGCGCAACATGTCCACGTCATCCGATTTCGCATCCATGCTGATGAACAGGCTGATCTGCGGTGTGCTGGAAAGTTGTGCGACCAGACCCTGCGCATTTTGCAGCAGCACATACAGGCCGGCAGGCAGGCTGAGTGCGATGCCGATAACCAGAATATTGAAAATTCCTGCCAGCTTTGATGCAAACATGCGCCGCAATACGCCAATGTTTTGTGCAAGTGCGTGTCTCATGCCCGTCCTGAGCTCGTCGAAGTGGCCTGTCCTGAGCTTGTCGAAGTGGCCTGTCCTGAGCTTGTCGAAGTGGTATTTCCTGACCTTCCCGAGGTAACTGGCACAGCGGTTTGCAACTCTCCGTGCATAAGCGTGAGCACGCGCACCCTTGTCTTCTGCAACACGCTATCTTGCAGCACGCTTTCATCGTGAGTAGAAATCAGCAGCGTGGCGCCGACCTGATGGAAAGATTTGAATATCGCCATAATCTCTTGCGCGTATTCGCTATCCAGATTGCCGGTCGGCTCATCGGCCAGCAGAATGGACGGGCGATTTACAATGGCGCGTGCGATGCACAGACGTTGTTGTTCGCCACCGGACAGCGCAATAGGATTGGACTTTTCGCGCTTGAGCAACCCCACTTTGTCGAGCGCGGCGCGCACCCGCTTGTGGCTTTCCCGGTAATCGAAGCCGCATATCTGCAATGGCAGCATCACGTTGTCGAATACGCTGCGATCAAACAGCAGCTTGTGATCCTGAAAAACAATGCCGAGGTTGCGGCGCAGAAAAGGCAGTGCGCGATTTTTGAGCACACCAACGTTCTGACGATTAACCAGCACACTGCCGAGGTTGGGGCGCTCGATTCCGGCAATGAGTTTGAGCAAAGTACTTTTGCCCGCGCCGGAGTGCCCGGTAAGAAATACCATCTCGCCTTCGGCGATGTCGAATGAGACGTTCTTCAACGCCTGATAGCCGCCGGGGTAGCGCTTGTGGACTTGGTTAAAACGAATCATGTGTTTGGTGAGATTGGAATGGGGCTATACCACGCACTCGATTTGATGTTCGTGAACAATAATCAGTTTGTGCGATGCAATCAGGGAGGTGATCTGCGGCCAGATACGCTGCATGAAACTATGGAAATCGCGTATCTTCATGTTGCCTACGCGAAGGTGAACAACGCGGGGCGGCGGGTCTTTCAGCATGATCCAGTCGGAAAAGTCGGCATCCTTGGATACGATCACCAGATCGTGTTCAATGGCATAACGCCAAATCTCGGTGTCCGTCCAGCTATCGCTCAAATCATACACATGCTGACAATCATCCCCGCGCCACAAATCGAAGCGATAAGGCAGATTCGCATCGATCAAAAATCTGGCCACTTACGCCACTTTTTGCAAATCGTAACGCCGATCCATCAAGCTGGCAGCGAATTGCAAACAGGTCTTGATGTCTTCCGATTGAAGGCTGGGATACTGCCGCAGGATTTCTTCTTCCGATTCACCCGCACCGAGATATTCCAGTATGGTTTGCACGGTAATCCGCTTGCCGCGAATTGTAGGCTTACCATTGCAGATAGCAGGATCAATGGTCACACGGCCACTGAACAAATTGAACGCTTCGGTATTCATTGTTTCCTCCTTCACGGGCGCACAACAAAGGCGTGCATTCTATCACGGTGGGGGTAAGCATGCTGACGCATGGATTGATACTTCGCGCTCGAAGAATCCGTGTTTGGCATCATCGCTTTTTTGTCGATGAAAATCAGCGTCGGGCATTCGCTTCCTCGCGGTCGAACTTGAAACCGCTCAAATCGGTCTGGTACTTGCCGAATATTTTTTCCAAATTCGGCACTGCGTTGCGCGGATACCGCCTTGTCATCAGATGCTGTCGCTTTACTCTGGTGGCGCGATGCAACAAATTCGGCGAAATCGAGCACCTCATCGGCAGCCCTGTCCGATAGTTTTTTTACGCGCTCGTAAATCCGTTCGGCATATCCCATGCTTTTCTCCTTCAGAGACTTTGCGGGGCGGTTGAATCAAATCTTCCTCCGCTATTAATGCCGGAATTGTAAGCCAAAGGGGTGAGGATGGAATTCATTTATGGACGTTAATGCAGCGCGATCCTCTTCTGCGTTGGCATAGCTTGATAGCCTTTGCTCGCACTACGTGGCTGTACGGAAAGTGGCGGAGTTGTTCATTAACAACAACGATGGGTATTGCGGAGTTTATCCTGAGCGAGGTCGAAGGACTTGATCCATCCTACGTTTGCTTCTTGACCGGTCGCTTTTTCTTCAGACCGTCGTTCACTTGTTCTTCAACGCGGGCGAGAAGAACCGAGGGATTTACATTTAATGCATTACAGAGTTTGAACAGGATTCGGATGCTCGGGCTGTTCTTGCCCAACTCGATCAGTGAAATGTAGTTCCGCTCCACCCCAGCATCAAGGGCGAGCGCCTCCTGCGACAGCCCCTGCTGCTTTCGCAGCGACCGCAACACCTCACCCAATGCTTCTTCCAGCTCCATCCCAGACCTTCCTCCTTGGGGTTGAAACTACGGATGAATGCTGATACTGTCTTCACAATATATTGGGCAAATAAATAATTGCTTGTGCCTATAAAAACGAGATGTTGCTCACTTACAGGGAAATCATGCGAACAGTTTTATTGACTGGGGTGACGGGCCAAGTAGGTTCTGCGCTCGCTCCGCTGTTGCAAAAAAATGGGTATCGAATTTTGTACTTGATCCGCCTAAGCGGAGAGAAAAACATTCAAGCGCGGCTTCGAGAAGTCTTACCTAACCTGCGCGAAGGGATGGACATCGCCATAAACGGTGATGTTACTCTGCCCAACGCAGGGGTGAGCAAAGAAGATGTTCAAAAGTGGAAGCGGCAAATTGACAAAGTTGTTCACGGAGCCGCCGCATTATCGTTTGGAGATTCAGATGCGGAAAATACCCGGCTCACCAACGTGGAAGGCACGTATAGCATGCTTCGACTGGCGGAGGATTTATGCGTACCGGATTTCCACTACATCAGTACAGCATATATTTCCGGCAATGCGAGCATCTTTCACGAAACCAATCTTGATGTGGGACAAACATCTTTCAACGCTTATGAAGTTTCTAAACTCGAAGCTGAGATGGTGGTGCATGATTGGGATGGCGGTAAATTTACTATCCACCGGCTTCCCATTGTTTTGGGAGACTCTCACGATGGGAGTGTCCGTAATTTTTCAGGCTATTATGGAGTTGCCATTCCATTTTGGAAACTTATTCAGGTTTGGCGACAAAGGTGGGAAAACGATACAGAAGATTGCCAGAAAAATGGCGTCAAGGTTGATGAGAGTGGCGTGGTTGAGTTGCCCTTGTATATAGGCTGCTCACCGGAAGCAGTTCTAAACATGGTAACCAGTGATTGGGTTGCCGAGAACCTAGCCAAGCTCCTTGATATTCCGAGCGAAAATCAAACCTACCATCTCGTGCATCCGAGTCCGCCAAAGGTTCGTTGGGTTATGGAAACCTCTCTCAAGCATTTGGGTATTTCCGGAATCAGGTATGACGATGACATTCAGGAGCTATCGGGTCTGTTGCAACGGATGCAGTCTGGATTTGATAGAGGCATCAGAATTTATCAGCAATATATCAAGCATGGAACAATCTTTACTTGCGACAATCTGGTACATGCATTGGGAGACGGCTATACACCGCCGCCAGTTATTGATGAAGCCTTGCTGGCGAAAATGCTCGATTATGCTATGTCGGTAAACTTCGGGCAGAAAAGCCGCTGAGCTTGCACTGTGACTATCTTCCATTCCATTACCCTACAAAAACTGTTTGAAGTGGATCATGCATCCAACCCCAGCAACGCCGCGACAAAATCTTCCGCCACAAACGGACGCAGATCATTCAGCCCTTCACCCACACCAATAAATCGCACCGGGATCGGATGCGCCTGGCCACAATAAGAATGGGCAATCGCAGCGATCACGCCGCCCTTGGCGGTGCCGTCGAGCTTGGTGAGTATCAGGCCGGTTACACCGAGCGCTTCGTCGAAAGCTTTGACCTGGCTCAGTGCGTTCTGGCCGGTGTTGGCATCCAGCACCAGCAGCACTTCATGCGGGGCGGCTTTCGATGTCGGTGTTTCCGGTAAGACTTTGGCGATCACACGCTTTACCTTTTTGATTTCTTCCATGAGATGCGCCTGGGTGGTCAGCCGTCCGGCGGTGTCGGCCAGCACCACGTCAATTTTACGCGCCTGCGCAGCCTGTACTGCATCGTAAATTACTGCGGCGGCATCGCCGCCTTGCTGCGCGATGACGGTTACATTGTTGCGTTCGCCCCAGGTCGTCAATTGTTCGCGCGCTGCGGCACGAAACGTGTCGCCCGCTGCGAGCAGTACCGACAAGCCCTGACCTTGCAGATATTTCGCCAGCTTGCCGATTGAGGTAGTCTTGCCTGCGCCGTTCACCCCTACCATCATGATGACGAAAGGCTTGTATTCATTCGCTTGCAGCGGTTTCGCCAGCGGCTTGAGCAGCTTGAGCAGGCAATGCGCCAAGGCTTTCTTGAGTTCAGCCGCTTCAGTCAGGCGTTGTTCTCTGACCTCTTGACGGAGATCAATGAGCAGCGCCTGGGTCGCGTCCAAGCCGACATCCGCGGTAATCAGGATGGTTTCCAGTTCCTCGTAAAGATCCTCGTCTATCTTGCCACCGCCACTGAGCAGGCCGGTCAGTTGTTGGCCGGTGCGCGCCAGTCCCGACTTAAGCTGATTGAACCAGCTGTCTGGCTTTGCGTCTGATGGCTCGGAAGAATTTTTTTTCAGGAAGCTGAACATAAATGAGAGTAGTCGCCAAACGTAAAAATGCCGCATAATGCGCGCGCATTTTATGCCGATTCTCAAGTTAAGGGTTCTGATTTTTCATTGCAAAGGTTGATTAAAGAATATGAGAGCTATCCTGTTTTATATTTTACTGTTGGCGGCCTGGTCATGCCCCACCGCGCAAGCGGAGGTATTTGAACGTACGCTGGCGAATGGCCTCAAGGTCATCGTCAAGGAAGATCATCGCGCGCCGGTGGTGGTGCAACAAATCTGGTACAAGGCTGGCAGCATGGACGAGAATACCGGCACTACTGGCATCGCGCACGTGCTGGAGCACATGATGTTCAAGGGCACGCGGGACGTCCCGGCGGGCGAATTTTCCAGGCGCATCGCAGAAGCCGGCGGCCACGAGAATGCTTTTACCAGCACCGATTACACCGCTTATTTCCAGCAACTGCACAAATCCCAATTGCCGCTGGCAATGAAACTGGAATCAGATCGGATGCAGAATCTCAATCTGACCGCAAAAGAATTCGGCCAGGAGATCAAGGTGGTCATGGAAGAGCGGCGTATGCGCACCGATGACGAGCCGCAATCGCTGATGAATGAAATCATGATGTCGACAATTTATCAGGAGCATCCCTATCACAACCCGGTCATCGGCTGGATGAGTGACTTGCAGGTGCTCACGGTAAACGATGCCAAGGTTTGGTATAACCGCTGGTACGCACCGAACAATGCCACGCTGGTCATCGCCGGTGACGTGAAGCCGGACGAAGTGTTCGCGCTGGCGCAACGCTATTACGGCGCTGTCCCTAAACATGTATTGCCGGTGCGGCGCAACTACACCGAGCCCAAGCAGGCAGGCATCAAGCGGCTGGTGGTAAAAGCTCCTGCCGAGTTGCCGCAATTGGTGATGGCCTATCACACCCCCACACTGAAGGATCCCAAACAGGATTGGAAACCTTATGCGCTGGACGTACTGACAGACGTGCTGGATGGCAATGAATCGGCGCGGCTCAATCAGCATCTGGTGCGCGAGCAGCAAGTCGCGAGCGCTGCGGGCGCGGGTTATGACTCCACTGCGCGCGGCCCCAGTCTGTTCACCTTGAACGCCACGCCGAGCACCGGCAAAACGGTGCAGGATGTCGAGGCTGCGTTGCGTGAGCAAATCGCGTTGCTGGTGAAAGACGGCGTGAGCGAGGACGAGTTGAAGCGCGCCAAGGCGCAAGTCATGGCGGGCGAAGTTTATAAACGCGACTCGGTGTTCTATCAGGCCATGCAGATCGGCCAGCTGGAGAGCATCGGCCTGGGTTATCAGGCGATTCCGGTGATGCTGGAAAAACTTCAGGCGGTGACGGCGGAGCAAGTGCAACAAGTCGCCAAAGAATTTTTGCAGGACGATAACCTGACAGTCGCGGTGCTCGATC
>JBDTPU010000197.1:0-4865 GCA_039932535.1 Gallionella sp.
GTCAGCACTCACGTCGTTTATCGCGCCTGCATGGGCGGCGACCCAGACCGTCACGCTGTCCGTGCCGGGGATGTATTGCGCGGTCTGCCCGATCACAGTGAAGAAAGCGCTCAAAAAAGTCAAAGGCGTGGGTCAAGTCAAAGCCAACTTTGAAAATAGAGAGGCTACGGTTAACTTTGACGATGCCAAGACTAACGTGGATGCACTCATCAAAGCCACCACTGATGCAGGCTATCCCTCAACCGTCAAACGGACACAGCCATGAGCCACTCGCTTGTTCTTCGCATCGCCATCATCGGCAGCGGCGGTGCGGCTTTTGCGGCGGCCATCCGTGCGGCCGAAGCAGGTGCAGCGGTAACCATGATTGAACGCGGCACGATTGGCGGCACTTGCGTCAATGTTGGCTGTGTGCCGTCCAAGATCATGATTCGCGCGGCGCATATAGCTCACCTGCGCCGTCACAGTCCGTTCGACGAAGGCATCGGCGCTGCAACGCCAGCCATCTTGCGCGAACGTCTGCTTGCCCAGCAGCAGGGGCGCGTGGACGAGTTGCGCCACGCCAAGTACGAAAACATTCTTGAGAACAACCCCGGTATCGAGCTGGTGCGCGGTGACGCCCAATTCAAGGATGGCCACACCCTCAATGTTCGTCTAACCGAAGGCGGCGAACGCGAAATACCATTCGACCGCGCACTGATCGCCACCGGCGCGCATGCGGCGATTCCGCCGATTGCGGGACTTGCGGATAGCCCCTACTGGACTTCCACTGAGGCGCTGGCAAGCCCCACTCTTCCGAAACACTTGCTGGTGATTGGCTCATCCGTGGTCGCCGTAGAACTGGCGCAAGCCTTTGCCCGTCTGGGTAGCCGGGTTACCGTGATTGCCCGCAACACGTTGCTCTTCCGCGAAGACCCAGCCATTGGGGTAGCGCTAACGGAAGCCTTCCAAGCTGAAGGTATTGAGGTTCTGGTGCAAACACAGACCCATTCCGTAAGCTATACCGATAATGAATTTGTCGTCGTCACCAGTCACGGGGAACTACGCGGTGACAAGTTGCTGATCGCCACCGGGCGTACCCCCAACACGGAAAGACTCGCGCTTGACCGAGCCGGTGTGGCACTAAACAAGCATGGCGCTATTGTGGCGGATCCCTATATGAAAACTTCAGCCCCCGGCATCTATGCGGCGGGTGACTGCACCGACCAGCCGCAGTTCGTTTACGTCGCAGCCGCAGCCGGAACCCGCGCGGCGGTCAATATGACAGGCGGAGAAGCGAAACTTGATCTGACTGCCATGCCAGCCGTGGTGTTTACTGATCCGCAAGTGGCAACGGTCGGCTACAGCGAAGCCGAAGCGCACCTTGCTGGTATCGAAACCAACAGCCGCACGCTCACTCTCGATAACGTGCCACGCGCGCTTGCCAATTTCGATATACGCGGCTTTATCAAGATTATTGCTGAGGCCGGCACAGGGCGGCTACTAGGGGTTGAGGCAGTTGCGCCCGAAGCTGGTGAACTCATCCAGAGTGCTGTTATTGCCATGCGCGCGCAGATGACCATACACGACCTTGCTGAATCGCTTTTCCCTTACCTTACGATGGTCGAAGGATTGAAACTGTGCGCACAGACGTTCACGAAGGATGTGAAGCAGCTTTCCTGCTGTGCGGGTTAGGAAGTTTTAGGAGGCGCTTATGGGGGCATCCTTATTGATCATTACGAAATTCATGGCACGTCTGCAACCCCTCTTCCTGCGGGAGAGGCAGTAGCCATGAGGGTCAGATGGGAATCAGACCGCATACCAGAGTACGGCGAAGTAATGGCATGCGGTACCTGTCATCACAAACAAATGCCAGATGAAATGGCCATAGCGCAGGCGCGAATCCGCCACGAAGAAAGCCACGCCTGCGCTGTAAGCAACGCCGCCCGCGACCAGCCATAACAGACCGGAAAGCGGTACGCGCTCATACATCGGATCGGCGGCAATCACAATAAGCCATCCCATGAATAAGTAAAGTCCGGTGGAAATAACCGGATGGGACATTCTTTCGAATGCCTTCAGCGCCACACCGGTCAAGGCAAGACCCCAGACCAGTCCCAGCAGCGTCCATCCCCATGCACCGCGAAGCACGCCGAGCGTGAATGGCGTGTAGGTACCGGCAATCAGGAGAAAAATCGCGGAGTGTTCGATGATCCGGAACACCTGCTTGGCTTTGCCTGCCGGCAGTGCGTGATAGAGCGTGGAGGCAAGGTAAAGCAGCACCATGGTAGCGGCGAAAATACTCACGCCGACAATGTATGCCGCGTCGCCGCGCCTGCTCGCATCCACGACTAGAAACGGGGTTGCCACAACTGCCGCGATCAACCCGATACCGTGGCTGATACTGTTTGCGATTTCTTCACCCCGTGACTGCTCATGCAGCGGTACTGCAAGCGATGTGCTCATGACTTTCTATCCTGAGAACGAACAGTTGGATTACCGCCACGCCGTAAGCATGGGCATCGGATTAATGTCAGTTCAGCTTCGACTGGCTTTGCCGAGATGTTTGATTCCCGCCAGCGAAAATTCCGCAATGTGCTCGCTGATCGCTTCGATTTCCTTGTGGTCGTAGCGCAGTTTGGGGTGCAGGCGCTGTAACACCGGATGCGAATGGCGATAGAACAAACATTGGCCGACGATGCTGTGCACACAGCGGCGCAGTTCGACTTCTCCAACTTTTTCACCGACGATCTCGCGCACCAGCTTGCCTAAAAATTCATGCAGCGGTGCAATTGCTTCACGCACGATTTTATCGAGCGCCGGGGTGGGATCGGCCAACTCGCGCGCCATGATCTGGCATTGCGAGGAAGGATTTTTTTCATCCAGCAGCATCAGCATGAAATCGCGCAGGAACAGGTGCAAACGTATCTCGGGACATTCGGCTAACTTGACGTTGGCTTTCTGCAATGCTGCAAGCGGCGCAAAGTTCAACGCTTCGGCAAGCAGTCCATCCTTGCTGCCGAAATGATAATTCACCGCGGCCACGTTGGCGTCGGCGAGGCGGCAAATCTCGCGTACGGTCGCGCCTTGGAAGCTGTGTTGTGAAAATACCTCGCGCGCCGCATCCAGCAGGCGCTGGCGGGTTTGTTCGCTGGCGGATTTGAATTCTACGTCGGTCATTATTTAGATTTAGGTCATTATTTATTTGGGACCTGCTGCATATCTGCGGGTTCATTGCTGTCACCCGCGAAGGCTTTATAAAGTTGCGTCGCCGCGCTCAGCCAGGCACGCCGCACTTGTATTGCCCCTTGCTCGGCGGCAAAGGCGGCGCGCTGCGCATCCAGCACCTCGAGATGGCTGACGATCCCCGCTTGATAGCGCGCCTCGACCAGGCGCAACAGGTGGCTTTGCGCATCGGCATTGGCTTGCTGTGCGGCAAGTTGTTCGGCGATTTTGTCGCGTGCACTGAGCAGGTCAGCCACTTCGCGGAATGCCTGCTGGATGGTTTTTTCATACTGGGCAATGGCAATCACCTTGCGTGCTTTGGCAATATCCAGATTGGCGGAATTGCGCCCGGCATCGAACAACGGCAGGATGATCGCGGGTTGAAAACTCCATGCGCCGCTACCCGCATCGAACAATCCGGCCAAGCTGCGGCTGGCCGTGCCCGCGCTGCCGGTCAGCGAGATGCGCGGCAGGAAGGCAGCGCGTGCCGCGCCGATATTGGCATTCGCGGCGATCAATTGTTGCTCGGCAGCCAGCACGTCGGGACGCCGCAGCAAGATCTCGGCGGGCAAACCGGCAAACAGATCAGAACTGATGCCCTGTTCGGCGAGGCTGCGTCCGGCGGGCAAATCTTTTATCTCCGCCATTGATTGCCCGACCAACAGCGTGAGCAAATTTTCTGCGGCAGCCCGTTGCTGTTGCAGATTCGCCAGCTCAGCCGCTGCGGCTTGATACGATCCTTCCGCCTGCAACCAATCCGAATCGCTGGAGACGCCAGCCTCGCGGCGGCGCCCCAGCAAATCCCGCGTTTCGGCGCGCGCTTTGACAGTGGTGTCAGCCAGCTGGGTACGTTCGCGCATTTCCAGCAACGATAAATAAGCGTTCGCCACATCGGCGATCAGCGACAGACGAAACGCGCGCTGCGCCGATTCGGTGGCGAGATAACTGCCTTTGGCAAAGGCACTCAGACTGCTGACCCGTCCCCAGAAGTCGAACTCGAATGACACCAGGTTTACGCCCACGTCATAACGCTGCGTGCTGATCGCGCTGCCGGTAGGGGATGCACCGGCCGGAGTTCGCGAGGCAGTCCGGGACGCGGCCAGATTCAAATTCGGCATCCGGTCAGCCCGCTGTATGCCATATTGCGCGCGGGCTTCAGCGATACGCGCGGTCGCGATGCGCAGGTCGCGATTGTTCTCCAGCGCGGCGGCGATCAACGCTTGCAAACGCGGGTCGGGAAAATAATGTTGCCAATCGCTCACGACAGAACCGGTGGTGGTTTTCAACTTCACACTGTCCGGCCACGCAGCAGGAACAGGTGCGAGTGGCCGCTCATAATTCGGCATCAATGAACAACCGCCCAGCAGCGTTGCGAAAATAATCAGCGTGGGTTTTGTATAGTTATTCATGCTGATTCTCCTCAGCGGTCTTGCGCGTCTTGCCGGGGAAGATGCGGCGGACGACCACGTAGAAAACCGGCACAAAAAATACCGCCAATACGGTCGCGGCGATCATGCCGCCCATCACGCCGGTGCCGATGGCATGGCGCCCATTCGCGCCCGCGCCGGTGGAAATGGCCAGCGGCAGGACGCCCAAAACAAATGCAATAGAAGTCATCAGGATCGGACGGAATCGCAGGCGGCAGGCTTCCAGTGTGGCGTCAA
>JBDTPU010000198.1:0-3387 GCA_039932535.1 Gallionella sp.
CCGGAACGCCGGAACGATTGATCCGAGCGCGCAAAAATAAACGGCAACACCGGCAACACGCACGGACTAAAGATGGTCAGCACACCACCGAGATAGGCCAGAATAAAGATCAGCATGATTATTTATAAGCGATGAAACGAAGCGCCACTGCATTCATGCAATAGCGCAAACCGGTCGGCTTGGGGCCGTCATCAAACACATGGCCGAGATGCGCCTCGCATAAAGTGCAGCGCACTTCGGTGCGCGTCATACCGAACATATGATCGGAAATCTCGCGCACATTCCCGGCGACGATCGGCTGCCAGAAACTCGGCCAGCCGGTACCTGAATCGTATTTAGTCTTCGCATCGAACAGTGCATTGTCGCAACACACGCAGCGATAAAGTCCCGGCTCATGGCGGTTATAGCCCGGCTGCAAAAATGCCTGCTCGGTGCCCTGCTCGCGCGTCACTTCATAAGCTAGTGGCGATAACCGTGCTTTCCATTCGGTTTCTTTATGTACCTTGGACAACGTCGCGCTGCCGAGTGCTTTTCCGTCATCGGAATATTGCATGATGGTCACTTTGTCGCCACCGGATGTTTCGCCGCCAAATGAACGTGTCGCCAAAGCCATCGTCATCCCGGATAGTGCAAATAAAAAATTTCTGCGTTGCATGTTGGTTACCTCCTGCATATGAACACGGTTGGAATGGCAAATCGATACACAGTTCACAATAGCATCAAACCAGTTATGATTTGTCATGCTCGTTAATTCGGACAGAACCGCAAAAAGGTTACATCAAGACGCCCAGGCTCATGTGAAAGATACAACGGATAATTTTGCAGCATTAATGAGGCAGTCTCTCAACGGAGACCCGCGCGCCTATGCTGAAATACTTCGGGAAACCTCGCGATTCCTCAGGCCGTTTCTGGCAAAACGCCTCAGCTTCACCAATGAAGTGGATGACCTGTTGCAGGAAATTCTTCTTTCCCTGCATAAGGCTCGCCATACCTATGATGGCAAGCGTCCGTACAAGCCTTGGGTATATGCCATAGCAAAATTCCGTTTGCAGGATTATTTGCGTGCCCATTATTCCGACCAGTTGCGGCATGCCATTGAAATCTCAGAAGTGGAAAACAATTTAACTGAAAATGTAACCGAATCCGCCTTTAGCTACGAATCTATCAGTGGGGAAATCCGGAGACTACCCCCGAAGCAGGCAGCCATTCTGCAAATGATGCATCAGGAAGGCTACACCGCCAAAGAAGTAGCCGAAAAAATGGGCATGAATGAATCTGCCGTGAAAGTCGCGGCGCATCGTGCCTACAAAATATTGCGCCAGAAATTGGGCCAGAAATTGGAAAGAGAGAAACTGGAAAGATAATGACAAATATCGAAGCACTGATAGCCATGCTGGCAAAGGATACGCCCCCTGTCAAACCTGCATCTCATCCATTCATGCTGAGTGCAAAATGGATGATGGCCGCGCTCGTTTATCTTTTGGTAACGCTGATGATTTCCGGCTTGCGTCCAGACCTGATGAGCAAACTCCATGAGTCCTGGTTCATCGCTGAAATCGCCGCACTGATTGGCATTTTCATCGCCACCTCTTTGAGTGCCGCGCTGCTGTCTTTCCCGGATTTGCACCAGATGCGCCGGGCTGCATTTGCGCCGGTGGTTATGTTTGCACTATTCGCGCTGGTCATGTTTCTGGCCTGGCATGCTGATAATCCGCCCGCCCCATTGCCTGTACACAGCTTTGAATGCACTATCAGTATTACTCTTTCCTCACTGTTACCGATAGGCTGGACACTTTTCAAGATGCGAAAATTGGCCAGCACGCATTCTCATCTGGCGGGCTGCTGCGCGCTTCTTTTCGCCTTTAGTATTGGTGCAATATGGATAAGATTGTACGAAGTAAATGACTCGATCGTGCATGTCATCCAATGGCATTATCTGCCCATGATTGCTTTCGGTCTGGTTGGTTTATGGCTGGGAAAAGCAATGTTGAAATGGTAAATAAACTTGCTATCTCTTCCCTATCTGAATATTTGGCTGAATATCTGGCCGCCAATTTGGCGATAACACCTCACCTCGCCCGGCCGCTCCCACAGCCGCCTCCAGGAAGGATTCAAACTGCCGCACCGCCTGCATATCCTCAAACAGTTCCCGACTCGCCGCCTCCGATGAAGCAACCCGCAAAGCCTCTTTGCGTTCCGTGTCACGCCCCAGTGCCAGCGCCAGCGGCGCATAGTCTTCGAGACGCTCGGCTATCGGCGCGTCCGCAATCCCCATCTGCCGGTATGCCGCCGCCACATTCCGGCCCCGCGCAAAGCGCCCCGGCCAGGTGACCACTGGTGTGCCGTATACCATCGCATCGTAAAATGTATTGCCGCTGCCAAAATGCGGCGGATCAAGCAGCACATCCATCTGCGCCATGACCGCCATGAAACGATCCCATGACGTACGCGGCAGGAATAAGACACGTGCGGCGAGGAATGGAAAGATTTTTGCCCAGCGGGCTTTGAGCAATTCCGTCCACGCTGCATGTTTACCTTCGGGCAGGATCAGATGTCCGGTGGGGTCGCCCTCGGCGATGGCCGCCAGCACCGCGTCGAAATCCGGATGGAGCTTGAACAGATTCTGCGGGCAGCCATACAGGGTGCCGGTTTCAGGTAAGCCCAGTTCTGCCTTGGAAAGTTTGGGGATAGCGGTAGCCGGAGTCTGGTAATAAAAACACGGCAAGCGGTTCAGGCGAATCAGCCGTTCCGTGTAATACGCTTGTGCTTGTTCCGGCTCGTTGTTCATGGCTGATACGTAGTAATTCATGGTATCCAACCCAGTGGTATCCGGATGCCCCCAGCTGGTGGCCTGCACCGGAGCCAATCTGGCATAGGCCAGGAAGTAGGTAGACGGTGCCATGCCGATGTCCGGATAAAACAGTATATCCAGTTGTTCTGCCGCGACCGCTTGCTGCTGGTTTTTCAGTCCGGCTGGCAAGGTAAGTGCTTTGTCCGCCCTCGTGTCCAGTTTCTGACGAAAACCATCTCGCCGGGATTTAGCACCATGAATCACTACCACTTCAAAGCGCTTGCGATCCAGATGATGGATGAATCCTTGGTAGTGTTTGCCGATGGTGTGCTCATTCAGAAACTCGGACAGGAATCCCACCCGGATGCGTTGTCCTCGTTCAGTCGGAGATCGCCACGGCTGGATATGGGGTGCAGTAAAAGTAAGTTCCGGCACGCGTGCGCGAAACAGGTGGCACAGGGCTTCCATCAGCGGGCGGTCATTGGCGTTATGGTAAGCCAGGTAAAAGGCGATGCCGCTCAGTTTGTTCCCGGGTTCGTCCAGGGTACCCGGAATATTCATCAGTTCCTCAATGCCGTTTTGATAGCGCTCGCGCC
>JBDTPU010000199.1:0-2509 GCA_039932535.1 Gallionella sp.
ATTACTGGCAGTGAAATAAACTCTGGCAACTTTTTCTTTGCGGGAAGTTACAATAACAGCGCCTTTGTTACGGCTTTACAAACTGATGGAACTCTCATCGCAAAAACGGCGCAATATCCAAAATATGAAATTACGGGGTACTACGTGTTTGATGGAGTCCATCATACACTTGCGGTTGTTCCTCAACAGATTACGTGCCCAAGCTGTTCGCGTTGGGAACGTCTCAAAATGAATTTATTCGCAGATGTACCTCCGGCGACCACCTACACTGTGGTCACCTTTGCCGCAGATTACCTCGATCTTCAAGATGCCTCGAATTCATATTATCATCTCTTCAAGGTGCCGACTTTTGACCTTGGATACATAAGCCCTGCAAAGCAATTCACGGTGAATGTTCAGGTGCCGAACACAATCGGCGTTGGCACAACTATGTTCGCTACACTGGTACCCGAAGACGGAAATGGTTCCGTATTCAGCGCGGTTGACACCATCCCCGGTACACTTACTCCCAGCTTCGACTTCTCGGTGCCGTTAAGCGAGTTCAGCAATACAGTTAAAAATTACATTCTTCTGATGGCAGTGGTTCCCAGCCAAGACGACCTCACTCTGCGGAGCGATGGAACCGTAGTGAGCATTAGGAATGTAATTGCGCAGAACGCAAAGAATGCCGTACTACTGCATGTGAATAGGGATCAAATTGCTACATCGCCCGTTCAGGTTCCCTTTACCCCAAGTAATTGAGAAGTGGCGTCATCAACTTTTGCTACAAGGAGGCAGTAAAATGAAATTGTTAAGATTGATAACTCCGCTTCTATTCCTTTTAATAAGTGTATCGGCATGCTCCGATCACCCAGGGCCACTCGCGGCTGGCAACAGCAGAATCAAGGTACACTGTACTGGTTTTGATCTTAACTCTCATCTAGTATATGTAGTGGATGCAGCGACGAACACGCAGGTTGGTACCAATAAGGATCTAACATGCATATTCTCTGGGAACGTTTATATTGATGTGCCTGTACCTCCATCTCAGTACAAGGTGTATATAGATAATAGTTTTTACAAGTTGGTTACCTTTAGCAATTCAGGAGAAGAGATAACAGTTGGATATACCTCGTATTTGATAGTATATTCAAGTAGCACTTGATCTTGGCACAACAGCAATCGATAGGGCAGACTTAACTAAGGAAACGCAGATTAATTCGTAAATCATCGACCGCATCCACCAGCAGCAACACGCCGTCCACCATGCGCACGCGCTCCATTTCGCCACCAAAATCCGCGTGTCCCGGTGTATCTACAATGTTGATATGCACGCCTTCGTAATCCACCGCGCAATTTTTTGCCAGAATGGTAATGCCGCGCTCTTTTTCCAGGTCGTTGCTGTCCATCACGCGCTCGGCGATATGTTTATAGGTAGCGAACGAACCCGCCTGGCTCAGCAGCTTGTCCACCAGAGTCCACATAACTTTGTTCAGTGCGAAGAACTATACATCCCGGATCGCGTCTGATCGGGGTATTCTGCGGAGGTAGACTATGCGTGCATCGTTACTGCAATTCGCTCTGCCGGTGGTTCTTGTCCTGTCCGGGTGCCTCGGCGGATTTCGCGTCGGGGAAACGCCCGCGCAGACGCCGCAGTTCCGACCCGAACAGTTCTTCGCCGGGGTTACCTACGGCGAAGGCATCCTCGCCACGCGCGGCAAGGCCGACCGCCCGTTCCATGTAACGGGCGCGGGTCACAGCGAGAGCGATGGCAGTTTCATCCTTGATCAGACGATCACCTACGCCGATGGCGCAGTGGAGCAACGCTCGTTCCGGTTGCTGCGTGTGGATGCTCACGACTACACCGGCAGTCTGACGGGCGCATCGGGCGCCGTCTCGGCACGCGCCGAAGGTAACAGCTTGCACGTGCGCTATAACATCAGAACGCCGGCAGTCACGATGGAACAGTGGATCTATTTGCAGCCCGATGGCCGCACCGGACTCAATCGCGCCACCGTGAGGGTACTTGGCATTCCCGTGGCGCATCTGTCGGAGACAATCAGGCGGCAGTAATCTCGACTAAAGAGGCCACGCCCGGATTACTGCTGACCTCCTGCGGTAACTTTATCGCAAGGCGATTCGCGTGCGAAAACTTTCGCTGGCTTTTATTTTTCCCATCCGTATAATGCGCGCCTTGTCGCTACTAAAGCGGCATTGGTTCATCGTTATCTGACCTTACGGAATCTTCGATTCCTACCTCGCGCGTATGCAAATCGCGCCTGTCAAAAAAACCTACCAAGAATCTCTTACCGAGATTTTCTACGGGTTTTCCGGTTAAGCAACGATGTTTTATGCGCCGGTTAACCTTCTCCCCGTTCAACGGGCTCTGTTACTACCTGCGTTTACAAAGGGACTTATAAGTTCGTCATGCTGGATTCGATTCGGCATTCAGTTATTGTTTTAACTGGGTGTTGTCTTGCGTCCGTATGCCGACTTGGATTTCCTGTGATAATAAAAAAGGAAGCAAGAT
>JBDTPU010000200.1:0-3427 GCA_039932535.1 Gallionella sp.
GCTGCATAGCAAGGTGTGGTGCACGCTGAAATACTAATGCTACCTGCTTGAGATCTGAGTTTTTTAAGCTATATTTTGGAAAGTCATGCTCGAAAGCTTCAAGGATGTTTGCTTGAATGTTTTCGCAGGCAAGACCCGAGCTGTGCAATTAACTGGCTGGCAAAAGACGGGGATGGAATCAGCGCCGGGCAAATGCTCTGTGAAATTAAAGGTCATGCGCGCGCGCTGCTCAGCGCCGAGCGCAGCGCGTTGAACTTGCTGCAAACTCTTTCCGGCACCGCCACGCGCGCCAGACTTTATGCAGATGCCGTAGCTGGCATCAACGTCAAAATCATGGACACACGCAAGACTTTGCCCGGCTTGCGGCAAGCGCAAAAATATGCGGTGCGGATAGGCGGCGGACATAACCAGCGCGTCGGATTGTTCGATGGAATTTTAATCAAGGAAAACCACATCGCCGCAGCAGGCGGTATCCAGCCCGTGCTGGAACAGGCATTCCGCCTGGTCAAGCCGGGCATTAGCGTGCAGATCGAAGTGGAAAATATGGCGCAACTGGATGAGGCTTTGCAGGCCGGGTCCAAATTAATCCTGCTCGATAACTTTGATCTGGAAGATTTGCGCACTGCGGTGCAGCACACCGGTAAACGCGCCGAACTGGAAGCCTCCGGCGGCATCACGCTGGAAAATTTACGCGCTATCGCGCTGACTGGTGTCGCACGCATCTCGATTGGTGCGCTGACCAAAGACTTGCAGACGCTGGATTTGTCGATGAGGTTTGCCTGAACTTTTCCTTCATGCCCGCTTCGTTCTTATCAATGCCTCCACCACTCCGCAATGATGCTCCCCACTGCGGGATTCACTAAATAGCCATACGAGCGATGGCTGTTCAGGCCTGCATCGCTGCGGAAGTAGTTGTAGATTCCATCGCAATGATCTTCAATAGACGCTACCAGATCGAGCTCCAGCATTGGCTGAAAAGTCTCCTTCAAATTTTGATTAAGCGCGGTTACATCGCCTTCGGCTGACAAATTTATCCAACGGCGGATCAGGGCAGGATAGCTTTTTTTCCCATGACCATTCATACCCAGCAAGCGCCGTCGGATGTAATGCATGCCCATCGGACTGCCGAGCGTCAGGAAATCTACTTTACCGGTCACTCCGTCCTGATGGGTAAGTTCCCACAAGGTGTCATAGGCAATAACAGAGCCGAGACTATGCCCGATTACCAGCACCTCATCTTGCTGCTCAAGCATCGGGCGCAGGGTCTGCTTTAATAAATCACGAACTTTGCTGGCAATAGCATCACTATTATTAAAATAGCGATCAATCTCGATCGCAGTGCTGCGCACCTCTTTGGGCAGGAAAGGTATCAGCAAGGGAATGTGATCCCCCAGCGTTAACAGCATGCGGTCCAGCAATATATTCCAGGAATGGGCTTCGCGCATGTCCTGCCGGGTGGGGCCGTGTTTGTTGATCAGCGCATCGATCCAGGGAATGTCGCTGGTGTTATCTTTATAGGTTTGGTAATAAAGATAGTTCCAGCCGATCAGATGGAATTGCGCGTAGCTGGCCTGAAGTGTCCGGCCCATCGCGCTATCGGCGCGGCGCACTCCTTCCACCAGGGTGCGCCAGAGTAATTCACGGTGCAGTGCTTCCTCAGGCTTGGGATTTTTTCCCGGTACATAGATGATCTGTTTGGTTGCCATGAAAAATCAAAGATCGTTGAGGATGCGCTCTCTCGCTTTCTTCGCTTCTTCTTCGTTGATCAATCCCTTGCTCAGCAGACCCTTGATTTTATCCAGCCGCTGTTCCACGGTTTCGCTGCTGCGGGGCGCATCTCCCGATGTCTTTGACGATGCGGAATACAAATCTCCGCAGTCGAGCTTTGCACTGAGGCCTGCATTGCTTATTTCCGCGCTGACCGTCCGGGTGAAGTCCGCACATCCCTCTTTCTTGAGGGTGATCCTGCCATACACAGAGACCTTTTCCCTGGGATAGGTATTCGGAAAAACATCCTTAGGAGTGATCATGATCGGTGTCACGCCAATCTTTTCACCCATCACATAAACCGCCGCCGCAGATGGATCGGATTCGATTTTGAAGGGGTGATCTCCGGCGGCTGGAAATATATTACCTGTTGAACATCCCGCCAGGAACAAAATATTAAAAAACGCAAATGCCTTTGTTACATGCTTCAAAAACATGATTCCTCCGATTTGATAAGATTTGCCCACGCCAATGACCATTCTATAGCACCAGGGCAAGATACTGATTGTGAAATCCTCTCCGACATGGTTTTGAATTGTGCATGCCGCTGGAATTTTCTACCCGACTAATTTACCATGCCTGCCCCTATGCCAGCTGCTCACCCCACCGGAGTCCTCTTGCCACTTCATCGCAAAAATACCAGTGAACTGATCAGTGCGCTGCACAGCCTATTGCCAGCGGAATGCGTACTGGCTGACGCGGAGGATCTACGGCCATTTGAATGCGACGGGCTGTCAGCCTATCGGCAATTACCGATAGTCGTTGTGTTGCCGGAAACGATAGAGCAGGTGCAAAGCATCATGCGTTTGTGCCATGCGCAACAAGTGCCGGTGGTGGCGCGCGGCGCGGGCACCGGGCTTTCCGGTGGCGCATTGCCATTGGCCGATGGCGTGCTGCTGAGCCTGGCAAAATTCAAAAATATCCTGAGTATCGATCCGCTTAACGCGATGGCAACCCTGCAACCTGGCGTGCGCAACCTGGCGATCTCCGAAGCAGCGGCGGCCTATGGCATGTATTACGCGCCCGACCCTTCGTCGCAGATCGCCTGCACCATAGGCGGCAATGTCGCGGAAAATTCCGGTGGCGTGCATTGCCTGAAATATGGCCTGACGGTGCACAACATTTTGCAACTCAAGGTGGTCACGATGGAAGGCGAGCTGCTCACCATCGGCGCGGAAACGCTGGACTCTCCCGGCTACGATTTGCTGGCACTGATGACCGGCTCCGAAGGCATGCTCGGTATCATCGTCGAAGTCACCGTGAAATTATTGGCCAAACCCGAACGCGCACAGGTCGTGCTCGCGGCTTTTGATGATGTGGTGAAAGCGGGCGAGGCGGTCGGCGCAATCATTGCCGCCGGTATTATTCCTGCCGGACTTGAGATGATGGACAGGCTCGCGATCCAGGCGGCAGAAGATTTTGTGCACGCAGGTTATCCGCGCGACGCCGAGGCGATTCTGCTGTGCGAACTGGACGGGACCAATGCCGAGGTGTCCGAATATATTCTGGCGGTGCGCAAGATACTGAGCGACAGCGACGCGACCGAAGTGCGCACTGCGGTCGACGAAGCCGAACGGCAACTGTTCTGGAAGGGGCGCAAATCGGCCTTCCCCGCCGTGGGGCGCATCGCACCGGATTATTACTGCATGGACGGCACGAT
>JBDTPU010000201.1:0-1520 GCA_039932535.1 Gallionella sp.
GTGGGATTCCATCGCTATACCCAGGAAGGTTTGTATCGCGGCTCGTTCATCAATCGCCCGGTGTTGTACAACCCATACCGGCATTTGACACAGCAATTCCTCACACTGGCCTCGGCGCTGGAGTCGACTACTGAGCCGGTTGCCAAGCTGCTCCCCAAGCCTTATACCGACAACACGCCGACGCTGGAATTTCCTCGCGCGGAACTGGAAGAGATACACCGCGAGCTGCATAATTTTTTTCCGGCAATCAAGGAAAAAAAGCTGGTGCTGATCTACCCGAGCGGCGGCATTCTGCCGATACGCGCGTGGCCGCTGAAGAGCTATTTGCAGTTGAGCAGGACTCTGCTGGACGAGGGCTATGCAGTCGGCGTGATCGGCATGAAGGATGACCGGGAAATTGCGCAGGCCGTGGTGGATCACTGCAAGAGTCCGGCATGTGTCAATCTGGCTGGCTATACCCGCTCCGTGCGTCATTTGCTGGCGGTGTTCCATCGCGCCGCGCTGCTCGTCACCAACGATGGTGGGCCGGGACAGTTTGCCGCGCTTACGCCGCTGCCCACCATCACTTTGTTCGGCCCGGAAACGCCGCAGCTGTACCGGCCGCTGGGAAATAATAATTACAGTTTCCATACGCCGCTGCCCTGCTCGCCCTGCCTCACCGCTTATAATCACCGCTCCTCGCCTTGCGACGGCGACAATCAATGTTTGAAACTAATCAGGCCGGAACTGGTATTGGCAAAAGCCCGCGAGATGTTGGCTGGCGCAACAGCGCTGCCCGATCAGGTCGCATGAAGCGGATCACGCAACATCCATGGGCAACGTGGGTATTCAAAAAACGTTTCATGAAATTCGGCACCGTGGGCGCGTCCGGCGTGGTGGTCAACCTGAGCGTGTTGTATCTCTGCCAGGAATTTTTGTTCGTCGCGATTCAATCACCCGGCATCCGGTTGAACGTGTCTCTGGCGGTGGCAATTTTCTGCGCAACGATTAATAATTTTTTCTGGAACCGTGCGTGGACCTGGCGCGATCGCTTTCATCATCCCGAAAAGCATCTGCTATTACATTTCGGCCAATACGCGCTGGCGTGCTGGGTGGGCATTGTGTTGCAGGTATTGCTGACCAAATTGTTGGTGATCTATTTGTATTATCTAGTCGCCAATGCAACGGCCATTGTATTCGCCAGCGTGTTCAATTTTCTGGTGAATAATTTCTGGACGTTCCGCAGCCACAAGGCCGTAGCAGAAATTGCGCTGCCCATTATTCCCGAGCCGGATACCGAACGGAAAGTCGGCAAACCATGAAACTGGCCGTGCGCACGGCATGGTATGGGTTAGCCTGCCTGCTCGCGGTGTTGGTTTATTTTTACGGCCTCGACAGCCAGCATATTCCGAAGAACGGCGACGAATATCCGTATGAGCATATTACCCGGCTGACCGCCGACAGCGGCAAACTGCTGCCGCTGCAATCGCAATTGGACAACATGCGCAACACCAAGCCACCACTGCTGTTCTGGCAGGGCA
>JBDTPU010000202.1:0-4863 GCA_039932535.1 Gallionella sp.
CGCGATCATCGTCACGGGCAGCCTGTTGAGGTTCCTCAGCGGTTGCGGAACTGCGAGTTTCTGAAGTAGGCCCGTCCAAAGAAAAATTGCCGGGGGCGAATTCCTCGGCCACTTCCAGCATGGGATTTTCTTCCAACAACCGTGCGACTTCCTGATGCATATCCTGTGTGGAAAGTTGCAGCAGGCGAATAGCCTGTTGCAACTGCGGGGTAAGCGTCAGTTGCTGGGAAATTCGAAGTTGGAGAGTGGGTTTCATCGCATGTGTTGTATGGGGAATAATTCACTACAGCTTGAAGTCTTCGCCCAGATACACTTTTCTTACGCTCTCATTATAGATGATTTCATCCGGCTTGCCTTCGGCCATCACTGAGCCGGCGTTAATGATATAGGCACGGTCGCAGATGCCCAGGGTTTCGCGCACATTGTGGTCGGTGATCAACACGCCGATGCTGCGCTCTTTGAGAAAGTTGATGATTTTCTGGATGTCCAGTACGGCGATCGGATCCACGCCGGCGAAGGGTTCATCGAGCAGGATGAAGCGCGGGCTGGTGGCCAATGCGCGTGCGATTTCCACACGCCGCCGTTCCCCGCCGGACAGGCTGATGGCGGGGTTGTCGCGAATATGGGTGATGTGCAAGTCTTCCAGTAATTTTTCCAGATTATTCTGCAATTTGTCATCGGTGACGCCTTGCAGTTCCAGCACCGCCTGGATATTTTGCGCCACCGTCATGCGCCGGAAGATTGATGCTTCCTGCGGCAGATAACCCAGCCCCAGACGCGCGCGGCGGTGTATCGGAAGGTGCGTGATGTTCTGGTCGTCGATAAATATCTCTCCGCCGTCGGCTGCGATCAGCCCCACGATCATGTAGAACGCAGTGGTTTTTCCGGCGCCATTGGGACCGAGCAGACCCACTATTTCGCCGCTCTTCACCGACAGGGAAGCATCGTGCACGACGGTGCGCGAACCATATTTCTTCTTCAGGCCGACTGCGCGTAGTTCACTCATAATTTATTGTGCGGGTGTAGGGGAGGGATGGGGCGCAATGGGTAAGGCGCCCGGCGCGGAAGAAGTTGACGGATTTTTTTGGCTCTTGGGTTGCAGCACGGCACGCACCCGTTGCCGCGAGCCATTGCTGGAGTTGGCAGCGTTGCCATTCGCCTGAAAGATTTCAGTCTTGGCGCTGTAAGTAATATGATCGCCATTGACCTCATCCAGATTGCGTTTGAGGCGCGCTTTTTCGTAAAAATTTAACGTCTCGGTGCGCATGTCATATTCGATGCGATTGCCATAGCCTTCCACATATTCGTCCAGACCTTCGCGCTTTTGCCGAAACTGGGCGGTATTGCCATACGCTGTGGCATGCTTGAAGCCTTCCGGATCCTGTGTCACGACGATCTTGTCCCCCTGGATCAGCAGCGTGCCTTGGGATAATCGCACATTGCCGGTGAAGGTGCTGATGTGTTGCGCATCGTCCATGGTGACCTGATCTGCCTCCAGATTCATCGTCGCATTACGATCGGCGCGTTCAGCCACGCAGGCGGGAGCCACCAGCAGCAAAAATGGCACCAGCAAGGTTGTCAGCAATCGTTTATCGTTGGTTCGGTACATACTCGCTTCTGACATGGGAAAGCAGTTTCAGGATGCGTGTCTTGTTGTTCATTTCCATGCCTGTCCCATGCACGTTGTTACGCGCGTCGACGATCGTGACGGCATGGTCGGTATCGGCCAAATCCTGATCCGGAATAATATGCAGATAGTCGGTTTGCAAGGTAAGTGAATCTTGCCGCGCATTTGCATCGCGCAACACTTCGACATTGTCGTGCAGAAATATTTCCTCTCCCTTGCTGGAGATAGTGCCCTGCCTGGCGGAGGCATGCATGGCCGGTTGTCCCGGAGAGATCAACGTGAGACGCGGCGCGTCCAGGGTGGTGCTGTCATCATCGGGGTAATGCTGCATTTTTGTTGCAGCCATCACGAAGTTCGGCACGCCCTGTTCGTTCAGCCGGGTAGCGGAAAAATTTTCTACAATCGCATCGGGGTCGTGGCGCTTGCTGCCGTCATCCCGGGATGCGTCCGGCAGCACTTGCTGGCTCAGCCAATAAGTGGCGATCAGCAAACCGAATAAGGGTAGCAGTGGCAGCCAGTAGCGGGCACGATGGGTAAAAGTCATTGCAAATACGGCGCAAGTTGTGCATCCAGCGTATCTTGCGCGGACATGATCAGCTCGCAGGCTTCGCGCACTGCCCCATGCCCGCCGCCGCGTTGCGTGACATAGTGTGAATGTTTGCGTACCAGTAACGGCGATTCAGGCACGCTGATCGCCAAACCGACATGACGCATCACGGTGAGATCCACTACATCGTCGCCCATATAGGCGGCGGCATCACGCGATATTTTGAGTTTATTGAGCAAATCGACCATTGCTTCGAGTTTGTTCTCCACGCCTTGAAAGACATGCGTGATCCCCAGGTTTTTTGCGCGCGCCTCGACGCAACGCGAAGTACGTCCGGTGATGATGGCAACCTCCACGCCACTGGCGCGCAGCATTTTTATCCCGTGGCCATCCAGTGAATTGAAACGTTTGAATTCCTCCCCGGAATCGGAAAAATATAATCCGCCATCCGTCATTACACCATCCACATCAAAAGCGATCAGGCGTATCAATTTTGAGCGGCTTAACAGCATGATTTTCTCCTGAACAGAGGTGCGCTGGTTGGTAGGGGCATCAAATTACTTTGGCGTGTAACAAGTCGTGCATATTAAGCGCACCGACCAGTTTGTTTTGTTCATCCACCACCAGTATCTGGCTGATGTTGTATTGCTCCATCACCTGCACCGCCTCGGCGGCCAAGCTGCCCGGGCTGATGCGACGCGGGTTGGCAGACATCACGCTGCGTATTGGTGTGGCATTGAAATCCAGTTTTTTTGCCAGTGTGCGGCGCAGATCGCCGTCGGTATAAATGCCCAGCACATGTTGTTCGACATCCACGATAGCGGTCATGCCCACGCCTTTTTTCGAGATTTCCAGAATCGCGTCGCCCAGCATCGCATCTAAGTTGACCATAGGTAGGCGCTCGCCGCTGCGCATGATGTCACTCACATGGGTGAGTAAACGCCGCCCCAGACTCCCACCGGGATGCGAACGGGCAAAGTCTTCCGCGCCGAATCCTTTGGCATCCAGCAACGCCACCGCCAGGGCGTCTCCCAGCGCCAACGCCGCCGTGGTGCTGGCAGTGGGTGCCAAACCCATCGGGCAAGCCTCTTTATCCACTGCGGCATTGAGATGCACATCGGAAACTTTGGCCAGACTGGAGGCGGGATTTCCGGTCATGCTGATGAGCTTGGCACCTTGACGTTTGACGGCGGGCACGATGGTCATCAACTCATGACTTTCGCCGGAATAAGACAGTGCGATGATGACGTCTTCGCTGGTGATCATGCCGAGATCGCCGTGGCTGGCTTCGCCCGGGTGCACAAAATAGGCGGGGGTACCGGTGCTGGACAGCGTCGCGGCTATCTTGCGCGCGATGTGCCCGGATTTGCCCATGCCGCTAACGATGACGCGGCCTTCGCAGCGCAAAACGATATCCATCGCCCTTAAAAAATTTTCATCCAGACGTGTGCTCAAAGCCTGCACTGCAGCGGCTTCGATGTTCAACACTTCGCGAGCGAGGTCTAGCGCGTGGGGTGGGGCGGAGAAGATTTTATTCATAGGAGCCGAATTATAGCAGTGCGTCCGATACGCAGTGAAATTTTGCCACTAAAATTCTGCAAGAGAGATTTGCGAAAGAATATTACCCAGGAATATTGCCAAGCAATTTTTGCCAAACAAGTTTAGCAGAGAAACTTTTGAAAGCACGCGCAACTTAAGGCATTATCCGCCTGACAACAATCCCACTTGAACATGCGCATGACTAACTCATTACCACTCCTGCTGATTCTGCTTGCTGTTGCGGTAGGCGTCGTGGTGCTGTGCCGCATTCTGCGCCTGCCCGCGATGCTGGGCTATCTGCTGGTGGGCATTATGATCGGGCCGCATGCGCTGGGCTGGATCCCGGATGCGCCGGAAACCCGCCATCTGGCGGAATTCGGCGTGGTGTTCCTGATGTTCAGCATCGGCCTGGAGTTCAGCCTTACACGGTTGCGCAGCATGCAGCGCATGGTGTTCGGTCTGGGCACTGCGCAGGTGGCAGCGACCATTTTACTGGTCATGCTCACCTCGCTGTTCTTCGGGCTGGATTGGCGCGCCGGACTTGCGTTGGGCGGTGTGCTCGCGATGTCTTCTACCGCGATCGTCAGCAAGATGCTGATCGAACGCGCCGAACTCAACACGCCGCACGGCCAGAAAATCATGGGCGTGCTGCTGTTTCAGGATCTGGCCGTGGTGCCGCTGATTATCATCATCCCGGCACTGGCCAGCAGCGGCGAGTACATCTATATCACGCTCGGCTTCGCTGCGCTCAAAGCTGCGCTGGTATTGGCTGCGCTGCTGATCTTCGGGCAGCAGATATTACGCCCGTGGTTCCATTTGGTTGCGATGCAAAAATCTTCCGAGCTGTTCATGCTCAACGTGTTGCTGTTCACGTTGGGGCTGGCCTACATTACCGAGTTGGCCGGGCTCTCACTGGCGCTGGGCGCATTCGTCGCCGGGATGCTGATTTCTGAAACCGAATATCGTTATGAGGTGGAAGAAGACATCAAGCCATTCCGTGATGTGCTGCTCGGTTTATTTTTCGTCACGATTGGCATGTTGCTCGATCTGGGCAGCGTGGTCGCAGGCTTCGGCTGGGTGTTGTTGATCCTGCTCATTCTGGTGCCATTTAAAGCAGCGGTCGTGACACTGCTGGCGCGTTGGTTCGCCA
>JBDTPU010000203.1:0-3014 GCA_039932535.1 Gallionella sp.
GCGCATGTCGGATACTATTTGGTTGATCATGGCCGGGATCTACTTGAGCGTGCGGCCGGGTGTGGGTTTTCGTGGAAATTGCTGGGTCGCCGAATGTTTCAGCATTTCCGCCTGCCCCTTTATCTTGGCTCTATCCTGTTCCTCACTACCCTGCTGACCTATATGTTTTTTTCTGTCGGCGGGTTCGGGACGGGTGACTGGCGATCCTGGTTTTTTGCACTCGCCGGAATACTCGGCATTTCCGCGTTGACAGTCCCATTGGTGAACCTGTTAGTCACCTTGGTGTTCCCACCTCGCATGTTGTCGCGACTGGATTTTGCAAAGGGAATTCCATCCGCTTATCGCACCATGGTGGTTGTTCCTACCTTGCTGGGCAGTCCGCAAGAAACTGATGATCTGGTCGAAGCCCTGGAGATACGCTATCTGGGCAATCGCGATCCCAATCTGTTTTTTGCGTTGTTGACGGATTTTCCGGATGCGCCTCACCAGGCGATGCCGAACGACAACGACTTGCTGGTTCATGCCCGGGCGGCTATTCAGGCGCTCAATGAAAAATACCGCCATGAGATTAATGAGGAGAACCGCTCGTGTATTTTCTATTTATTTCATCGGCCTCGAGTATGGAATTCTCATGAACAAGTGTGGATGGGATATGAGCGCAAGCGCGGCAAGCTGGAGCAGTTCAATGCCCGCCTCAGGGGCGAGGCGCAAACTGCCTTTTCGGATATTGTCGGCGATGTGTCTATTCTGGATTCGATCAAGTACGTCATCACCCTGGATACCGATACGCAACTGCCTCGTGATACTGCACGCACACTGATAGGAAATCTCGCACATCCACTCAATCGTCCGGTATACGATGCCGGGAAGGGACGCATCGTCGAAGGCTATGCGATCCTGCAACCACGCGCTTCAATCAGCCTGACCAGTGCAAGCCAGTCCTGGTTTACCCAATTATTTGCGGGGGAATCTGGCATTGATCCCTACACGCGCGAGGTATCAGATGTCTATCAGGATATTTTTGGAGAAGGCTCATTCATCGGCAAGGGCATCTACGATGTGGACGCTTTTCGTCAAGCTCTTGAGGGGCGCTTTCCGGAGAATCTGATTCTCAGCCACGACTTGCTGGAAAGCGGCTACGCACGTTCGGCATTGGTGAGTGACGTCGACCTGATTGAAGAGCAACCGGCCAGTTATACGATGGAAGCGAGCCGTCGACACCGGTGGATACGGGGCGACTGGCAGATTGCGGGCTGGCTGCTTCCGCGCGTGCCAGGGCCCGCTGTCGCAACTGAATTAAAAAATGCTACACCGGTAAAACGGCAGCCTAACCCGCTTTCCGGCTTGTCGCTGTGGAAAATTTTCGACAACCTGCGTCGCAGCCTCGTGCCGCCGTCACTGCTTGTATTGCTGGCAGGTGGCTGGCTGTTGGATCCGGAATGGGCATGCGTCTGGACCTTGCTGGTGATGGGTGTGGTGTTCTTGCCCACCTTGTTATCCAGCGTGATCGAGCTCATCCGCAAGCCCGAAGAACGTGACTGGAGGGTGCATCTGATTTTGACCGGGAAATCTGCCGGTCGTCCGATAGCGCTTGCGCTGCTGACCCTGGTATTTTTGCCTTACGACACACTGATTTGTCTGGATGCGATCTTGCGCTCGGGTGTGCAGATGCTGTTCACCAGACGCGGATTGTTGCTCTGGCATATGCAATCCTATGCGCGTCGCAATGCGCGTCGCATGCTGGCCGATTTTTTTATGGAGATGTGGATCGGGCCAGTGCTGGCGGTAGTACTAGGCTGGATTCTGACGAAAGCGTTGGGAGGGAACCGGCTTGAGGAGTGGCTTTTCTATATGCCCATCTTATTGCTCTGGCTGGCGTCGCCAGCCATTGGCTGGTGGATCAGCAAGCCGCTTTTGCCCGCTGTTCCCGACTTGAGCTTAAGCCAGCGGGCGTTTCTGCGAACATCGGCGCGGCGTACCTGGCGCTTCTTTGCGGAATTCGTTGGCCCGCAAGACAACCACTTGCCGCCCGATAATTTTCAGGAGTATCCAGCACCCGCCATTGCCTCGCGTACTTCACCCACCAACATTGGCATGTCGCTGCTGGCGAATCTGGCTGCGTACGATTTCGGTTACATCTGCGCGGGAGAATTTTTGCAGCTGCTTGAGAGTACCGTGGCTACGATGGAAAAACTGGAACGCTATCGCGGTCATTTTTACAACTGGTACGACACCCGCACCTTGAAACCGCTACGCCCGCAATATGTTTCTTCGGTGGACAGCGGCAATCTGGTCGGTAGCTTGCTCACCCTGCAAGCGGGACTCGCTGAGCTGAAAGATCAGCCGGTGTTGTCCTCAACTGCGTTTCAGGGATTGCACGACACCTTGCAGGTGTTGGCCGAACACCTGCCCGCGCCACCCATTCCCGCTCTGGTGCAGAAGATAAAATTACTCAAGGATATATTATCTTCATTAAGCAACCAGCAAACCTTAGCTGCCGCTGAGAGCGTGCTGGACGAGATTTCCCATAGCGGGATAACGGCCGCCCTGCCGGTCGAGATTAATATCCAGGGCGAACTGTATTATTGGGCGCGGGCATTTGACCAGCAAGCCCGCGCGCTTCGGGATGAGCTTAAATTGCTGTTGCCTGAGCCGTGGCAATTTAACGCTATCCCCACACTGGCGGAATTAGATCAAGACCCGTCACTCGGCAATAACGCGGAGGAACGACTCGAAATAATTGACGATTTAATAGCGCGTTGCCGCGAACTGGCGGTGATGGACTTTGAGTTTCTCTATGACACCTCGCGCGGGTTATTGACCATTGGTTACGACGCCGGCGAACGGCGCCGCGATCCATCCTGTTACGACCTGCTGGCATCCGAGGCGCGCCTGGCCAGCTTCCTGCTCATCGCGCAGGGACAATTACCGCAAAAACATTGGTTCTCACTGGGACGGTTGCTGACCAGTCATGGCGGTGATGTGAGCCTGATTTCGTGGAGCGGCTCGATGTT
>JBDTPU010000204.1:0-3155 GCA_039932535.1 Gallionella sp.
GACACTCCGGTTGCGGCAAATCCACCTTGCTCAACCTGATCGCGGGATTACTGATGCCGACCGATGGAATCATGCTCTGCGCAGAACGCGAGATTGCGGGGCCGGGACCGGATCGCGGTGTGGTGTTTCAAAATCACTCACTGCTGCCTTGGCTGACCTGTTTTAACAACGTTCACCTGGCGGTCGAACGGGTATTCGGCGCGACAGAAAGCCATGCGCAGCTTAAGCAGCGCACCAGCGATGCGCTGGCGCTGGTGCACTTGACCCATGCGGAGCACAAATATCCGCATGAGATTTCCGGCGGCATGAAGCAGCGTGTCGGGATCGCACGCGCCTTGTCCATGCAGCCTAAAGTGTTGTTGATGGATGAGCCGTTCGGCGCGCTGGACGCATTGACGCGCGCGCACCTGCAAGACGAGCTGATGAAAATCGTTGCGGCAACCAACAGCACGGTGGTCATGGTGACCCATGATGTGGATGAAGCAGTATTGCTGTCGGATCGGATTGTGATGATGACCAATGGCCCTGCGGCCACCATAGGCGAAATTTTGACGGTGGATTTACCCAGGCCGCGCAATCGTTTGGCCTTGGCCAATGATGCGCGCTATCACCGACTGCGCAGTTCGGTATTGGAATTTTTATATCAAAAGCAAGCAAAGGAATTGGTTTGATTTTTTATTACTTAGGGGGCATGCAATGAAGAACGAAGGCGGCACACATACGCAACAATTATTAATGTCCATTGTTCTGCTGACTGGCAGCATGGCGGCTCATTGCGCCGAAGATATTGCAGATGCATTGGCGAACGGTAAAACTTCTGCCAATCTGCAATATCGCTATGAGAAAGTCAGCAACCCTGGTAAGGCTGTGCCCAATAGTGCGAATGCGTCAACGGTGCGCTTGCGTCTGGGCTATGAAACCGGCACCTATGAAGGCTTCAGCGCACTGGTCGAAGCAGAGTCGGTAAAAGCGTTGGGCAACAAAAGCTATGACAGCAAGGCCACGGGTCAGACCGGAAATGGCTATGCTGTCATCGCGGATCCGGAAGCCACTGAAATTAACCAGGGCTATCTAAGCTACAGCTCGATACCCGCAGCCACCAATGTGAAATGGGGGCGGCAGCGCCTGATTCTCGATAACGCGCGTTTTATCGGCAACGTGGGATGGCGGCAGAATGAGCAGACGTTTGACGCGGTGACCATTGTCAACGCCTCGCTGCCGGATACCCGGATCACAGCGGGCTATTTGACCAATGTGAATCGCATCTTCAGTGACAATGCCGCCAGTGGCAACAGCGGTGCATTTGCGGGTAATCACAAAATGCGCTCCCCCATTCTCAACGTCAGCTATAAAGGCTGGAGTCTGGCCGAGCTGGTGGGCTATGGCTATATGCTGAACTACGATACGGCTACTGCGTTTACGGCCAACTCGACCAACACCTACGGTCTCAGGGTAAACGGAAACACTACGGCAGACGAGTATAAGCTGCTCTATACAGCGGAATATGCGCGCCAGTCCGACGGCAGCAATAATCCTACTCAGTTCAAAACCGACTACCGTTTGCTGGAAGGCGGAGTGGACGTGACCAGCGCCGTATTCAAGCTGGGCTACGAAGTGTTGGGCACGGATAGCAGCGCGATTACCAAGGCTAGTGGTGTGGCTACCACCAAGTCTTTTTCAACCCCATTGGCAACACTGCATGCATTCAACGGTTGGGCTGATTTATTTCTGGTCACCCCCACGCAAGGCTTGAAAGATATTTATGTATCAGCGGGAACGACCTTGGCTGGCATAAAAATGGGTGCGGTTTATCATGATTTCAGAGCAGCAAAATCCACCGCTACCATCGGTGACTACGGTACCGAGTGGGATTTTGTAGTCACCAAAAGCCTGAGTAAAAATTATGCCATCGGTAGCAAATACGCTACCTATAAAACAAAAAATGCTGCGGTAGGGCCGAATACAAACAAGTTATGGTTATGGGGTGAGGTCAAGTTTTAATGCAGCAAGTTATAAGTTATTGATCTTTACAAATCATGACGCTGAGGTAACCATGCAAGAAATCAGTCCAAACCGTTTTGCCGGAATTATCGAAACCAACGCTGCCCTCATCACCGGGATGCGCAGTATTCCACGGCGCTTGAGTTTCTTTGTCGCCGCTACTCTGGTGAGCAAGCGTGAAGTTGCAATCATGTACTTTGGCCGCACCAGTGAATTTTTGATGGTGACGTCTGAACGCATGGTTATTCCAGTCGGACGCTATACGCTCGGGCAGTTGTTGTGCGGCTTGTATAAGCGTGGCGACCGGTGGGCGTATGAACTCGATTCCAGCCATTTGATGTGCACGGTAGATGGGCGAGAGGCGAGCTTGTTCGACACAATAGCGCCGGGTGCCGAGATTTGCATGTCCTCGAGAAAATCGATTTTCGAGGCATAAATCCGAAATGATGAGCAACGAAATTCTCCACACAGCTATCTGGACAAGACCGCATGTTTGTATTCGCGGCTAGTGTGTTGCGCGTCCGGCCTGAAACTGGTTTGTAACCTTCAATCACGCACCAAAGTTAGCCCAGATACTCACTACGGCCAGCGCTTCGCACCAAATAGATGCGATGGCCGAACTCATATCACGCTGCAACCCAATAAATCCATAGTGGCACAGGAATTGCGATGTAATCACTGAGAAACTCTTCTGACCCAACGGCGGGTGGAAGGGTGCACATCAATACCGACAAAGGCGTCGCTTCAGCATTGTGCTGAACGACGCCTTTTTTACTGCGAGGATGACATGAAGGCAAACAAAAAAACCAGACTGGTCGTGATCGGCAACGGCATGGCAGGCATGCGTACCATCGAGGAATTGCTCAAGATGTCGCCGGACGAATTCGAGATCACGGTGTTCGGCGCCGAGTCCCAGCCCAACTACAACCGCATTCTGCTGTCGCCGGTGCTGTCCGGCGAGATGAAATTTCAGGACACGGTGCTCAACGACTGGAGCTGGTACAAGGAACACAACATCACGCTGCATGCGGGTAAGTTGGTGACCAAGATAGACCGCGTGCGTTGCGTAGTGGAAAGCGAAGGCGGCCTCGCTATTCCGTATGATCGTTTGCTGATCGCCACCGGTTCCAATCCGATCATGCTGCCGATACCCG
>JBDTPU010000205.1:0-8365 GCA_039932535.1 Gallionella sp.
GATAAGGAGCCTGATGAAGAACTCCATCAGGCTCGAGATAGTTGATCAGATCAGCGAATTGTACTTTCTACGCCGCGCCATAAACCCCAGCAACCCTACACCCGCCAGCATCATGGCATAAGGTGCTGGCTCCGGAACGGCAGCGATGACGCAAGGAAGCTGCCCACCGCTGAAACCCTTGCTGCCGTAATCACTGCGCTCACTGCCACTGTTGAAGCTGGCGCAATCGTTGGAGAGGGTGTTGGTATCCATAGTCACCGCACCGTTGAGCGCGATGACCCTGCCGCACAAAATCTTTGCTGTGGTGTTCAGGGTGATGCTTTGATCCGCGAGAATATTTCCTGCGAACATCGAGCTGGTACCCAAGGTTGCGGAGCTACCTACTTGCCAGAACACGCCACTATTTGCACCGCCATTGAGCACATTGACTAACGAGCCACTTGCGGTCGTAAGCGCGCTCCCTACTTGAAATACAAACAGTGAATCTGGATTTGCCCCGAAGTCGAGGGTGAGTATTCCGGTTAATTGAGCCGAAGAATTAAAATTATAAACGCCGGGAGTGAGAGTGAGCCCACCCAGTTCCGCAGAGAGCGTAGTGGACGATAAGGCCGCGAGGTTATGATATGCAGTGGAGGCATCGATCTGAGCCTGCTGCGCGACCGCATCAGTTTGGTATACCGTTCCTGTAAGACTGACACTCCCCACATCGGTGATCGAAGTCCCTGGATATAAGCCAAGGTCTCCATTGATGGTGGTTGAGCGGGTGTTGGTCACCGTTGAAGCACCTAAGACCGCAAAATTTTGCGCCGAGCCGAGTATTGTCGCCGCCAATGCTGAAGAGGCGCCGTAAAGCATTCCGATCACCGCCAATGACAAGATCGACAAATATTTTGTTGTTTTCATCACATTTACTCCCATAAACTGCTATTCGTTTCCCGTAAACCCTGTTCCAACCCTCGCTGACTATGCACCGCAGAAGCAGAGTAGAAGGAGAATCGGAACGCGATAATATAGAGTAAATTATTAAATGGTATTGTACCTTGGTACAGGTATGTCACTTGATTGCCACCCTTGCACTTCTTCCAAAGAAGCGAGCTTATCCCGGATGAAATGCAATGGAATCCGGGTAACCTTTGCGAACGAACCTGAGGGTAATGAAACTCGACGCAATCTTGTCCGCATATAACGTCTATCAGAGCCAAGGCATTTGAATAAGGCTCAGGCGAGCGCCTGCTGCTTTCTGCGACGCGCCATTAAACCCAGCAAGGCTGAACCCGCCAGCATCATGGCATAAGGTTCGGGTTCTGGAACGGCGGCAATAATGCCCGAGAGCTGGCCACCACTGAAGCCCATGCTGCCGAAATCGTTACGCCCGCCAAAGCGGGAACAATCGTTGGAGATGACGTTGGTATTGAGTGTTATCTGATTGCGCGCAAGCACTCGGCCACAAATATTTACATTAGGCTCCATGAAGATATAGGCAGGGGTGAGAATATTCCCCGCGAATTCCGTGCCCGCACCCAGGCCCACTCCGCCCACCCAGTACACCCCGCTATGCGCGCCGCCATTGATCACATTGATCACCGAGTTATTTGCAGTCGTGAGTCCTAGCTGGAATACAAATATTGAATCAGGATTTGCGCCGAAATCGAGCGTGAGTGTTCCATTCAATTGAGCCGGAGAATTAAAATTATTATAGATGCCGGGAGAAAGTGTCAGCCCACCCAGCTCCAGGGACGAAGAGTGGTATTGGACAGTGGAGGGCAAGGTTGCAAGAGTATGGTACACGCCATCAAATTCACTCCCATCCCAAATACGCAAGTCGTTTCCTGCAAGATTGATCAGTGGGGAGAGCGCATTTATTTTTGCGCCTACAAAGTTGCCGATATCTCCATAGATAGTGGTCGAACCGCTATTGGTACTCATTATCGGGGCGCCCCATCCCGTTACCGCAAAATTTTGCAGGGAACCGAGTATGGGCGTTGCCAATGCTGAAGAAGCACAAAACATCAATGACAAGATGGAAAAATACTTCGATATTTTCATCATACTATTTCCTAAAGTGCGGGATGCAAAATTACCGCAAGTGTGCGCTAGCGTATGTACGCCAGTGCACCTACCGGAAAATTCAGATTTCCAATTCCAGACTTTGCCAGTGAATGGATAATGTCCCGGCCTGATAGGAGAGGACTCAAGTGATATAATCCATGCCTCTTTTGAAAGCTCTTCAGCAATGTCCTCTGTACTGGATTTCAGATCCCACCTTTCCGAATTATTTGCGCATGCCCAGCGCGCCGTTGCGCCCGACGCGATACACATCGGGATTTTGATCGAGCGTCCCAAACTGGCAGCACATGGCGATTACGCCTGCAATCTGGCGATGCAGTTGGCCAAACCGCTGCGCAAATCACCGCGCGACATTGCGCAGGCGTTGATCGCAGCATTGCCGAAATCGGATGTCATTGAAAAAATGGAAATCGCTGGAGCGGGCTTCATCAATGTGTTCATCACCACCGCAGCAAAACAGGGCGTGGTGCTCGGTGTCTTACAGGCGGGCGAGCGCTATGGTCACATCCATCTCGGCGCGGGACGCAAAGTGGGAGTGGAATTTGTTTCCGCAAACCCGACCGGGCCGCTGCATGTGGGGCATGGCCGTGGCGCGGCGGTGGGGGATAGTTTGTGCAATGTGCTGCATGCGGCGGGCTGGGACGTGACGCGCGAGTTTTATTACAATGATGCGGGCGTACAAATAGATAATTTGACGCTGTCCGTGCAGTTACGCCGCAAGGGCATTACCCCGGACGATCCGTCTTGGCCGGAAGCCGGTTATCGCGGCGATTACATAGCGGATATCGCCCAAGCTTATCTGGCGCAGGAAAAGGTAGATGCAACTGATCAACATGTGAAACCATCCGGTGATGTGAATGATGCCGATGCGATCCGCCATTTCTCCGTGGCTTATCTGCGCCGCGAACAAGACCTCGATCTGCGCGCCTTCGGCGTGAACTTCGATGTGTTCGCGCTGGAGTCCGCGCTGTACACCGACGGCAAGGTTGAAGAGACGGTTAACAAGCTGATCGCCAGCGGCCACACTTACGAGCAGGATGATGCACTGTGGCTGCGCACCACCGATTTCGGCGACGACAAAGATCGTGTGATGCGCAAGAGCGACGGTACTTATACTTATTTCGTGCCGGACGTAGCCTATCATCTGGACAAGTGGCGGCGTGGTTTTGTGCGCGTCATCAACGAGCAGGGCGCGGATCATCACAGTACGATCACGCGCGTGCGCGCAGGATTGCAGGCGCTGGATGTCGGCATTCCGCAAGGCTGGCCGGATTATGTGCTGCATCAGATGGTGACGGTGTTGCGCGATGGTCAGGAAGTAAAAATATCCAAGCGCGCGGGCAGCTATGTCACCTTGCGCGATCTGATCGACGAAGTGGGCTGCGATGCGACGCGATATTTTCTCGCCGCGCGCCATCCCGATTCGCAACTGGTGTTCGACATTGATCTGGCGAAATCGAAGAGCAATGATAATCCGGTGTATTACATCCAGTATGCCCATGCGCGCATCAGCGCGGTACTGGCGCAGTGGGGCGGCGAACGCAAAACCTTGTTGCAGGCGGATGTCGGCCTATTGAGCAGTGAATACGAAAAGCCCTTGCTGCAACAACTGATCGATTATCCGCAGGTGATCGAGAATGCCGCGCAGGAGTTGGCACCGCACCTGATCGCTTTTTACCTGAAGGAGTTGGCAGCCGATTTCCACAGCTACTATAATGCATCGCGCTTTCTGGTCGAGGATGAAGCAATCAAATTGGCGCGGCTGGCGTTGATTGCTGCAACGGCACGAGTAATACGCAACGGTTTGGCGATACTCGGTGTGAATGCGCCGGCACAGATGTAAGCAAAAATGCCAGTGAAGATGTAAGTGAAGATGTAAGCGATGTAAAAGCGAAAACATAAAAAGCACAGAGGGTAATAAAGTAATAAAAGGAATCAGAAGAACATGGGCAACAACAGAATCAACAAATCCACCGCACTGCGCCAGGCCGGCAACGCGTTATGGACGGGTATATTTGTGGGCGTGCTGGTGGGTGTTTGCATGGCCGCCGGCGTGGCTTGGTACCTGATGAAATCGCCCAGTCCATTCACAAATAAAGAACCGCCAAAACCGGATTTAACCAAACCGGCCACTTCGGCTGCGACAGAAAAACCGGCTGCCCCGTCGGGGGAGGGCAAACAGCGTTTCGATTTTTACAAAGTGCTGACCGATAAAAAGGACGCGACCGTCTCGACTAAGCCCACGGATAAACCCCAAGGCGCCAAGTCCACGTCTGCCAAATCCCAGGCCGCTAACAGCAAACCTGCCGTCGCCTACGAGCCGCAAATATTGCAGGCGGGATCATTTGCCAGTGTCAATGAGGCTGAAAATCTCAAGGCCAAACTTGCACTGCTGGGCGTCGAAGCCAATATTCAAACCGCGACCATTCCGGATAAAGGGGTGTGGTATCGTGTGCGTGTAGGTCCCTACAAGAGTGCGGGAGAAATGAATCATGCGCGTGGTTTTTTGAAACAAAACGGGGTGGAGAGCACTCCAATGCGAGCGCAATGAACTGGGCGCAACTTTTATTTATACAGGAGTAATACATGAATAAATTGATTAAATATTTGATGGTCGCAGTAGCCGTATTTGTCAGCGGAGCGGCATGGGCCGATGCGCAACTGGGTAAAGATTACAGCTTGCTGAATCCGGCGCAGCCGACCGATACCAAAAAAATCGAAGTGCTGGAATTTTTCTTTTACGGCTGTTCCCATTGCTTCCATTTGCATCCCCTGCTAAGCAAGTGGGAAAAGACCAAGCCGAAAGATGTGGAGCTGACTTTCGTGCCCACTATTTTCCGTGATTCATGGGAGCCTATGGCCACTACTTTCTACGCGCTGGAAAGTATGGGACAACGGCAACAATTACATGACGCTTTGTTTCGCGCCTGGAACGAAGAAAATATGGCTTTGACCGAGGCAGACAAGATTGCCGATTTTGTCGCCAAGCACGGTGTGGACCGCGCTAAGTTTATCGCGGCTTACAACTCCTTCTCGATGCAAAGCAAGGTTACGCGCGCCAAGCAAATGATCCGCAGTTATAGTATCAGCGGTACACCCACGCTGGTGGTGGATGGCAAATATGTGATCGAGGGATTGCAGCCGGAAGACACGATCCGCGCTTTGAAAGAAGTGATTGCGATGGCGCGCAAGGCGCGCCGCAGCTAGTTGCAATGAAAAATTGGAAATGCCGCTACGGGTAATCATTAGCGGCGCATCGAGCGGTTTAGGTCTGGCGCTCGCGCGTCATTATCTTGAATACGGCGCCACTGTTGCCGCATTTGCGAGACGCGGCGAGTTGCTGCAAGCCCTTGCCGCAGAATTCCCCGATCGGTGTTATTGCTACGCGCTGGATGTGTGCGATGTTGCGGCTGTGCAAAATGCTGCCGACGATTTTATCGCGCGTGCCGGTGTGCCGGATGTGGTCATCGCCAATGCCGGGGTGAGTGCAGGCATGCTCACCGAACGTGCCGAAGACCTGGATGCCTTTCAGCAAGTGATGGATATCAATGTATTGGGCATGGTGAAAACCTTCCATCCTTTTGTCGCGGCAATGCGTGCGGCGCGTAGTGGCACTCTGGTCGGCATCGCCAGCGTGGCGGGTTTTCGCGGGCTGCCCGGGGCGGGCGCCTATTCTGCTTCCAAGGCCGCAGCAATTTCCTATCTCGAATCCTTGCGCGTTGAATTGCATGGCAGCGGTGTGAAAGTCGTTACGATTTGTCCGGGTTATATCAGAACCCAGATGACCGCCGCCAATCCTTATCCGATGCCGTTCATACTGGATGCCGATGACGCTGCAAGGCGCATGGCGCGCGCCATAGCGCGACAAACTTCATATACGGTGATTCCATGGCAAATGGATTTGGTTGCGCGCGCGCTCAAGATATTACCGAACTGGCTATATGATCGGCTGTTCGTCAACGCGCCGCGCAAGCCACGCGTTAATGGCTAGAGGCTCACAGTACGTCGCCAAGTGTTTACCCCCTTTGCCAATGCGGCGAATTTTCTGTATTCTGCGAGGCTGTTTGACTTGAGGTTCGGCAGGCATTGCGAATTTTGAGGATTTTCCAACCCACTATTTTTTTAAGGACGTCATGATGAAGAAAACCATTTTTACTCTGCTCGCTCTGTTCGCGTTTACCACTGCCGCCGTTGTAGTACCTCAATCAAATGCTATTGCCGCCGCCCAATACGCCAACAAAGGCAAAGTATTGGAAGTAATGGACGCATCAATCTATACTTACATGCAGGTCTCCAGCGACAAAGGCCCAGTATGGCTCGCTGCCTCAAAAACCACCGTCGCCAAGGGTGACACCATCAGCTATCCTGACGGCAATGTGATGACCAACTTTACCAGCAAATCGCTGAACCGCACTTTTGAAAAAATTATTTTTCTCGATAAAGTAAAAGTGGAAAAGAAGAAATAAATTGACGGTTAATTTAACCCCCGGTTTGATTGCCGGGGGTTTTTCTTTTTAATGGCATGCATATGCTGACCGATTTCAGACACTAACCGCCATTATCCAAGTTTGCGTTTCAAAACTTCATTTAGCTGCGCAGGGTTGGCCTTACCCTTGCTGGCTTTCATCGCCAGACCGACGAAGAAGCCGAACAGCTTGTCCTTGCCGCTGCGATAGTCGGCCACCTGTGCCGGATTTTCGGCGATGATCTCGTCGACGATTTTTTCAATCGCACCACTGTCTGAAACCTGCTTTAGTCCCTTGGCTTCGATGATTTCATCCGCACTTAAGGCGACACTAATTGCTCGACCTTTGGCATGGCCACTGCCAGTACCAACTGCACTAACTATACGAGGTGCACTCCACATCGTGCGAAACACTTCCTTCGCGCCGGAATTGGAGATCGTGCCATCGGCGATGCGCTTCAGCATACCGCCGAGTTGCTGCGGCGTGATCGGGCATTGCGCGATGTCGAGGCCGTCGCGGTTCAGCTGCGCGCTCACTTCGCCGATCAGCCAATTGGCGCATATCTTGGCTTCAACCCCTCCCGGCCTCCCCTTATCATAACCAGCGACTTGGCTATCGTCTTTTGATAGCTTAGTCGAATGGCTAGTAGTTCCATCAGGGGAGGAGGCTGCGGCTCCCTCCCTGATAAGGGAGGGCTGGGGTGGGTTTAATGCAGCCTCAAAGAAATCGGCCATCTCGCGCGATGCGGTAAGTTGCGCCGCATCGTAAACAGACAGACCAAGATCGTTCACATAGCGCGTTTGTTTTGCCAGCGGCAGTTCCGGCAACGTGGCGCGGACTTGCTCCAGCATCGCGGGTGTAATGTCCAGCGGCAACAAATCGGGATCGGGAAAGTAGCGGTAATCATGCGCGTCTTCCTTGCTGCGCATCATGCGCGTCTCGCCGCTGTCCGGATCGAACAGGATGGTAGCTTGGTGTATCTTGCCGCCGTTCTCCAGCGTGTCGATCTGCCATTGCACTTCGTAGTCTATAGCCTGCTGCATGAATTTAAATGAGTTGAGATTCTTGATCTCGCGGCGCGTTCCGAGCGGTTCGCCGGGGCGGCGCACCGACACGTTCACGTCGCAACGAAACGAACCTTCCTGCATGTTGCCGTCGCAGATGCCGATCCAGCGCACCAGCGAGTGCAGGGTTTTGGCATAGGCCACCGCTTCGGCAGCGGAACACATGTCCGGCTCGGAAACGATTTCCAGCAGCGGGGTACCGGCACGATTCAAGTCTATGCCAGTCACGCCTTGCGTATCACCGTGGACTGATTTGCCCGCGTCCTCTTCAAGATGGGCACGGGTAATGCGCACCACTTTTTCGTAGGATTTGAGTCCTGAGCCCGTCGAAGGGCCGGATAGCGGCTCGACCTGTATCGTCAGCGCACCTTGCCCGACCACTGGCAGATCGAACTGGCTGATCTGGTAGCCCTTGGGTAAATCCGGATAAAAATAATTTTTTCGTGCAAACACCGAGCGCGGCGCGATGTGCGCGCCGACCGCGAGGCCGAACTTGATCGCACATTCCACCGCGCCCTTGTTCAGCACTGGCAACACACCCGGCAGCGCGATGCTCACCGCGTCTGCCTGCGTGTTTGGCTCGGCACCATAGGTGGTGGAAGCGCCTGAAAATATTTTGCTGCGGGTCGAAAGCTGGGTATGCACTTCCAGGCCGATGACAATTTCCCATTCCATGTTCATGTCCTTACAGCCCGATGTTTTGCGGCGCGCGATTGTGGCTGTCCGTCACCCGCTGGTATTGGTGCGCGACATTCAGCATCTGCGCTT
>JBDTPU010000206.1:0-2508 GCA_039932535.1 Gallionella sp.
GCGAGAAGCTCAAGGAAATCGCTACCCAGGCGCGGCTGGATATGGAAAAGCTGTTCGACGGCAAAGTATTTCTTGAGGTGTTCGTCAAATTGCGCAGCGGCTGGGCGGATGACGAACGCGTGTTGAAGAGTTTGGGGTATGAGTGAAGCAACCCCTCCCGACCTCCCCTTGTCAGGGGAGGCCACTTGCTCCTCCCCTGACAAGGGGAGGCTGGGAGGGGTTTAATGACTCAGCCGCATAGGCACAAGCAGGAAAGCCAGCTTGCCTTTGTTTTGCACAGCTACCCGTTCCGCGAAACCAGTCTGATTCTCGATGTCTACAGCCGATCACATGGACGGCTGGCGATCGTGGCGCGTGGGGCGCGGCGTCCCAAGTCCAGCTTGCGCGGTGTGCTGATGAATTTTCAGCCGCTGCTGTTAAACTGGTTCGGTAAGGGCGAAGTGCGAACTTTGCACAGCGCCGAGTGGCAGGGCGGCCAGCCTTATTTGCAAGGCACGGCGTTGATGTGCGGATTTTATTTGAACGAACTGCTGCTTAACCTGCTGGCGCGCGACGATGCGCACGAGCAATTGTTCGACTACTATCGCGCCACCTTGTATCGTCTCGCGCACGAAACCGATCATGCCGCCACGCTGCGTTGCTTTGAAAAACATCTGTTGCAGGAACTGGGTTATGCGCTGCTGCTGAGTTGCGAAGCCGGGGGCAATACGCCGATACAGGCGAAACTCTGTTATCGTTATGCCGTGGAGCGCGGCCCATTATTAAATGATAGTGGACCAAATGACAGCGCGCCGGATGACGGTAATGACCGCGCGGGTTTGCCGGTGCTGGGCAAGACCATGCTGGACATGGCGGCGGATGATTACACCGACCCGACCACCGCGCAACAGAGCAAACAACTGATGCGCATGTTGCTGAACCACCATCTCGGCGGGAAGACTTTGCACACTCGTGAACTGATTAAGGATTTGCAAAAACTATGATCAAACCAAAATATGATTAAATTGGGACTGAATATAGACCACGTCGCCACCCTGCGCCAGGTGCGCGGCGCGCCGTATCCGAATGTGGTGCGCGCCGCGCTGCTGGCGGAATCCGCCGGAGCCGATGCGATCACACTGCATCTGCGCGAAGACCGCCGTCATATCCAGGATCGCGATGTGGAAGTGCTGCGCGACATGCTGCAAACGCGCATGAATCTGGAAAGCGCGGTCACCGACGAAATGATAGCGATTGCCTTACGCACCAAGCCGCATGATTTGTGTCTGGTACCGGAGCGCCGTGAAGAGCTCACCACGGAAGGCGGCCTGGATGTGGTGCGCTATTTCGACATCATCAAGGCGGCCTGTGTGCGTTGTGCCGACGCCGGCATTCGCGTGTCCTTATTCATAGATCCGGACGCCAGGCAAATTGATGCGGCTCACCGCACTGGTGCGCCAGTGGTGGAATTGCACACCGGAAAATATGCCGAGGCAGACAATGTTGCTGCGCATCAGCATGAACTGGCGCGTCTGCGCAACGCGGCGCAACACGCCCATGCGCAAGGGCTGCAGGTGAATGCCGGGCACGGCCTGCATTATCACAATGTTCAGCCTATCGTAACCATCCCAGATATCGTCGAGCTCAATATCGGCCATGCTATCATCGCAGAGTCCCTGTTCATCGGGCTGGAAGCGGCAGTAAAGAAAATGAAAGCCTTGTTGAGCGGGCAGCAGTGATACACGGCATCGGCAGCGACATTGTCGAGTATGCACGCATTGAGTCCATGTGGACCCGCTATGGCCCCCGTTTTGCCGAACGCGTATTGAGTGAAGGCGAGCTAGCCACTTTTAAATCCGGTTTGAACGCGGCTCGTTTTCTGGCGAAACGCTTTGCTGCCAAAGAGGCATTTTCAAAAGCAGTCGGTTGCGGGCTGCGCGATCCGGTCAGCATGCGCCGCATTAGTATTACCCATGATGGTCTCGGCAAACCGGCGCTGCAATTCGACGAAGTGTTGCGCGCTCATTTAGCGCAACTGGGTATTAGTGGCCATCATCTTTCAATTAGTGATGAGCGCAGCATGATTGTGGCTTTTGTGGTGCTGGAGTCGGGTATATAGTTTCTAAGATTTTAAAATCTGGGAGTGAATGATGGGTCTGGGTCCCGTAATGCTGGATGTGCTCGGTCCACAACTGACCGCCGAAGACGAAGCGCGCCTGCGCCATCCGCTGGTCGGTGGTGTTATTTTATTCCAGCGCAACTATGAATCTCCCCGCCAGCTTGCCGTACTAACTTCGGCGATCCACGCGCTGCATACCCCGCCATTGTTAATTGCGGTGGATCACGAAGGCGGGAGGGTGCAAAGATTTCGTGACGGCTTCACGAAAATTCCCGCAATGCGTGAACTCGGCAAAATTTGGGACACCCATGCCCACCGCGCACGCCACTTGGCGCAACAAACAGGTTATGTGCTGGCGGCAGAATTGCGCGCCTGTGGCGTGGACTTCAGTTTCACGCCAGTGCTGGATG
>JBDTPU010000207.1:0-2890 GCA_039932535.1 Gallionella sp.
GAAATAAAATCCGCACATCAAAAAATCATCAGGAGAAATTGGAAATGAAAATGTCGATGGTAATAATATTTCTCGCTTCGTTTCTCGCCTTGTCTCTGGCTGGCTGCGGCAAACAAAGTGCCGCTGAACGTGAAGCGCATGACCAAGCCAAGCCGGGTTATCAAGCGGCAAAAAATTTCTGCTCTCAATGCCACACCTTGCCTTTTTCCGATCAACATCCCCCCGCCGCCTGGCCCTATGTTGTTTCGCGTATGGAAGGTTATATGCAATCAGCGCATAAACGCACGCCGAATCCGGCCGAGCGCGAAGCGATTATTGGTTATTTCCAAAGTAACTGATGTAGATGTATGAGGGAAGTTTAGAAGCGCACCCGATAAAAAACCCGTTGCTTACACAACGGGTTTTTTTGCAAACCGCTACAGCGGAATAGCGACTAAGCGTAAGAGCGCAAGCGTGCGGAAAACTGCTGCAATGCTTCGATGCCGCAGGTTTCGGCGCGACGGCACCAGTCTTCCAGGTCTTTGACCATTTGCTCTTTGGTTGCGCTGGAGCGTTGCCAGATCGCGATGAGATCCTGGCGCAGGTTGTAAGCAATACTCAACTTCTGACTGGTGCGCATTACCAAACTTAGATCTGATTTTTCCTGCGCGCTCAGCGCGGTTGCATCCATATGCAGGCAATGCTTGACACGCCTGAGATCAATTTTCCGCAAGTCCGGCATGCGCAGCTTGAATTGTGCGATTTCTTCCCGATAAGTTTTTTTCAGCGACTGCGCATATTTCGCCATCACTTCGTAACGGTTTGCCATGACCGCATGCAGCGTATCGGTGTCGCATATCGTTTTGGCGGTATTGAGCCGCACCTTCGGCGCCACCCGTTTAACCTTGGCCAGTCCTACGGTAGCCAGACTGCGGATGTATACCCAGCCAATGTCAATCTCGTACCATTTGCTCGAGAGCTTGGCAGAACCAATATACGCGTGGTGATTGTTGTGCAGCTCTTCGCCGCCGATCAGAATGCCCCACGGCACGATGTTGGTGGAAGCATCGGCAGGCTGAAAGTTGCGATAGCCCACGTAGTGTCCGATACCATTGATGACGCCGGCCGCCGTCACCGGTATCCAGATCATTTGCACCGCCCAGATGGTCAGGCCTATCGCGCCGAATAACAGCAGATCGACGGCCAGCATCAGGATGATGCCCAGCGAACTGTGTCCGGAATAAAGATTGCGCTCCAGCCAGTCGTCCGGGGTGCCGCGGCCATATTTTTCCAGCGTTTCATGGTTCATGGCTTCTTTGCGATAAAGCTCCGCGCCTTCCAGCAGCACCTTTTTGATGCCCAATATTTGCGGGCTATGGGGGTCAGCCGCAGTTTCGCATTTGGCGTGGTGTTTACGGTGGATGGCTGCCCATTCCTTAGTGACGATACCAGTGGTCAGCCATAGCCAGAAGCGGAAGAAATGGCTGGCGATAGGATGCAATTCCAGTGCGCGATGTGCTTGGTGGCGGTGTAAAAAAATGGTGACCGACGCGATGGTAATATGAGTGAGTGCCAGCGCGGTGAGTACATAGCCCCACCACGGTAAATCAAAAAAACCTGAAAACATGCAACCTCCGGGAAATCTTTCAAATGCGAATTGAGACAGTAGTGACATTTTACAGAAGCTATAGTTGCTTGGGGTAACTAAATTCGTTCCAGTACCGCCGCAAAGAACCCATCCGTATTATGTAGATGAGGGCGTAGCTCCAGATAATCAACGCTTTCCAGCGCGATCTTTTGTTGTTGTAATATTTCGTTGACCGGGCGTAGCACGAAGTCAGGATGCGCGGCGAGAAAGGCTTGCACGATATGCTGATTTTCTTCCGGCAAAAAACTGCATGTCGCATACACCATGCGTCCGCCTTTCTTCAGCAAACGGCTGGCGGAGGCGAGGATAGCGGCTTGCTGATGGGAAAATTCCTCGATGCTGCCGGGCGACTGGCGGAATTTCAAATCCGGATTGCGCCGCAATGTGCCCAGGCCGCTGCACGGTGCGTCTACCAGCACCCGGTCAATTTTTCCCGCCAGGCGTTTGACCTTGAGGTCGTTCTCGTGTGCAATCAGCATCGGCTGGATGTTGCTGGCGCCGGAGCGTTTCAGGCGCGGCTTGAGATTGGCGAGACGTTTTTCCGACACGTCCATCGCGTATAAACGCCCTTGCGAATTCATCATCGCCGACAGCATCAGTGTCTTGCCGCCCGCACCTGCGCAGAAATCCACCACCATGTCGTTGCGTTTCGGGGCAAGCAAAAAGCCGAGCAGCTGGCTGCCTTCGTCCTGCACTTCTATCTTGCCCTCGGTGAACAGCGCGTCGCGAGTGAGCGGGATTTTTTCCTTGAGGCGGATGCCAATGGGCGAGTAGGGCGTGGCGCTGGCGCCGATATTTTTATCGTGCAGTTGTTGCAATATATCCTCACGCCTGGCCAGCAGCGTGTTGACGCGGATATCCAGCGGAGCGCTTTGCTGCATGGATTTTCCGATCGCAAGAATGTCCTCATCAGAATAACTGGCGCGCATTTTTTCCACCAGCCATTCGGGCAATTCAGCTTGCACCGGCAGTGATAATTCCTCGACCTTCAAACTCTTTACAGTGGCTAGCCATTCTTTTTCGCCATGCTTCAATACCGGTTCGAGTTCGCGCAGATTGTAGCCGCCGAATCTGAATAATTGGGCGAGTGCCATGCGGCGCGGTGTAGGATTATTAGCGCAGGCATTTTCCAGCAGCATACGGTGGCGCAATACGCCGAACACGGTCTCGGCGACCAGTTCGCGCTCGTTGGAGCCGATGCGCTCGTTCTTGAAAAAATAGCGCAGTGTGGTGTCGGCGGGATGCGCCAAGGGCAGGATGGCC
>JBDTPU010000208.1:0-9429 GCA_039932535.1 Gallionella sp.
TATCATCATGCCGATTACGAGGAAGCACTGGCTCAGCCTGCTGAAACCCAGCTCGCTGATGAAGAGCATAAACCCTTTGTGCGGGGGGCACACAAGGTGGGGCGCAATGATCCGTGTCCGTGCGGATCGGGTAAGAAATATAAACAGTGCCATGGCAAGCTGAGTTAACACGCGAAGGAGAATAAAATGTCATTAGTAATGGATACGCTGCGCACCTCATCAATTACCGAGGAATTGAGCGATGCAGAAGTGGAAATTATCGAAGGGCTGTTCGAGGTTAAGGACTACAAATCCGGCCAGATAATTGTTCAGCCGGGAGACAGGCAGGCGGACAATCTGTACATACTCGCGCATGGCGATATCGAAGTGAAGATTGAAAGCGGCAACGAAAAAACCACCATACATGTCCTCAAGCCGGGCGATCTTGCCGGCATCATCACCTTCGTCGGGGGCGCCGCTACTGACATCAGTGCGACGCTATACTCAGTTGGCAAAACCAAAGTGTTGAGCATGGCTCGAGCAGAATTCGAAAAGTTGATCAACTCCCATCCGATGATCGTCTACAAGGTGATGCGCGGCGTGGTGCGCAATGTGCATGGCATCGTGCGGCGCGTGAACAGCCAATCCAAAGAGTTAAGCAATTACATTTATCGTACCAATGGCCGCTATTAAAATTTAAATGCCAGTCAATCTGACCCCGCCCGTCGCGGCACAATTGTTGCCCGTTACGGGCGTTTCTTTGGGTATCACGCAAGCGAATATCAAGCGCGAAAATCGCAAAGACTTGCTGGTGATGCAGTTATGCGAAGACGCACGGGTTGCGGGCGTGTTCACCAAAAATAATTTTTGCGCCGCGCCGGTGATCGTCGCGCGCGAACATCTCGGGCAAACAAACGGCATACGTGCGCTGGTAGTCAACACTGGCAATGCCAATGCCGGTACGGGCGAGCAAGGTCTGCGCGATGCGCGCACTACATGCGCGGCATTGGCGGGCTTGCTGGGTTGTAAGGCCGCACAAATATTACCGTTTTCCACCGGCGTCATCATGGAGCCGTTGCCCGTGGCAAAAATCGCCGCTGGCTTGCCCAGTGCTGTGGCGAACATGCGCGCCGATAATTGGTACGATGCTGCGCAGGCGATCATGACCACCGACATCGTTGCCAAGGCGATTTCAAAGCAAGTGTTGATTGATGGCGTGTTGATTACCATCACCGGCATCGCCAAGGGTTCCGGCATGATTCACCCGAATATGGCGACCATGCTGGGCTACATCGCTACCGATGCGGCGATCGCACAACCGTTATTGCAAGCGATGGTCAGCGAAGCGGCTAACCGTTCGTTCAATTGCATCACCGTGGATGGCGACACTTCCACCAACGACGCACTGATGCTGATTGCCACCGGCAAATCCGCGTTGCCTGAAGTGACGGCTGCTGAAAGCAAAGCCGCCAAGGCATTGCAGGCAGCGATCACCGAAGTCGCCACCTGGCTGGCGCAAGCCATCGTGCGCGACGGCGAAGGCGCGACTAAATTCATCACCATTAAAATCGAAGGCGGCAAGAGCGAAGCCGAATGCAAACAGATCGGCTACGCCATCGCGCATTCGCCGCTGGTCAAGACCGCGTTCTTTGCCTCCGATCCCAACCTGGGGCGCATCCTCGCGGCAGTGGGTTATGCGGGCGTAGACGCGCTGGATGTCGCTGCGCTCAAGCTGTATCTGGATGACGTGCTGGTTGCCGAGAATGGTGGACGCGCCGCCAGCTACCGCGAAGAAGACGGCCAGCGCGTAATGCAGCAAAGTGACATTACGATACGCGTGGTGCTGAATCGCGGCGCCAAGCATGCCACATTGTGGACCTGCGATTTTTCTTATGATTATGTGAAGATTAACGCGAGCTACAGGAGTTAGGTTCTACTTAATGACGCCCATATTGGTTTGTGTGGCGGAGCGGAGAAGTTGAAATGCCCAAGCGCAGAATCTTTCGTGCTGTTCGACCATTCATCTCGGCACTAGCTGTCATTGCTACTGCCGCCATTCTCGTATTTACAATTTATTTTACCGAAGTCGGTTCACAATGGATTACGTTTCTGACCGGGATACTTGTTGCCGCGATACTTGCGGAGACAACGCGCAGGTCACACGCGGAGTGGGTGGTCATGCGCCGCACGGCGCAATTGTCATCAATAAAAACCAGACTGGAACACGAAACACAACTTCGTAAAATAGCCGAGAAGGCTGTTGCCGCCGACAAACCGAGATTGCATTTGATCGATGAGGTATTGCCGACCATGGTTGCGCTCGTGGATAGAACTGGACATTGCCAATACCACAACCGGGCATTTCTGGATTGGTTGCGCCTGCGGCCGGAACAGATCAATGGCCGCCATATGCGCGATGTGCTGGGCGCCAAGGTCTATCAGGAAACAGCGACTGCGGTTCGCCAGTCTTTGGATGGGCATGCGGTACATTATGAACGGACGCAGAAAATGCCGGATGGCGCGGTCTACAGGCTGTCCGTTGAGCATTTCCCACAGTTTGGGGAGGATGGCAAAGTTACCGGGTTCTATATGTTGATCAACGACATCACCGAACCAGGTGATGTGCGTATGCCAGCCCTTCCTGACTCATCGGCTGATCAAAGTATGTTTGTTGACTCCTACTCCGAACAAATTACCGCGCAACATGATGCAAACCTGATCAGGAGGGCAATCGAGAATGGCGAATTCAGTCTGTTTTGCCAGTTGATTACTCCCTTGGCAGTTAATTCCGGCGCGGCCGGGCACTACGAGATTCTGGTTCGGTTGATGGAGGAGGAGGAAGGGATGATGCCGCCGGGGATGTTTTTTCCACTTGCCGAAAAACATGGTCTCATGCCGCATCTGGACCGGTGGGTTGTGCAGCATGTTACAGAATGGGTTGCCCATCAAAATCCACAAGCGGGGCAGCGGGAAAGCTCAATGTACTTCATTAACGTGTCGGGAGCTACTATAGCCGACACCGGCTTCCCTGAATTTCTGCATCTGACGCTACTGGAATATGGCGTGCCTGGTACCTCACTATGCTTTGAGATAACGGATTCGGAACTCGCCTTAAGAACTGCGGAGGTGGCCGAATTTGCGCGGCAGGTCAGGCAGTGCGGCTGCCGGGTCGCGCTCAGCGGCTTCGGTCGGGACCGGGTTTTATTTGATCTGATTCGCGGCTTCCAGGTGGAATTCCTGAAAATCGAAGGCAGCATCATTCTTGATATTCTTCGCGACCCGGTGAAACTTGCCAAGGTAATAGCCATAAACCGGGTCGCAAAAAAGATCGGCGTTCAAACCATCGCGGAACTGGTGGAGAGCGAAGAGACTATTGCGAAACTAAGGGAAATCGGTATCGACTTTGCGCAGGGTTTTGGGATATCGCGGCCGCGACCTCTGAAGGAGTAAGCTTCGGGATTCATCTTGCGATTCAGGCGGTATAAGCCGTAGCATTTGGCAATCATACATTTGGACAATCAGATGGACTCCACCACAGATCACTTGCTAGAGAAGGCTCACACCCTGCTGGATCGACTCGAACAACTGTTGCCATCTGCAGTTTCCGTCGAACCTGGGTGGGAGAAAGTCAATGCGTTCCGCTGGGAGCAGGGCAGGCTGGTCACTGTGCCGAATCCGCATCGTATCCGCTTGGCCGATCTGCTAATCATCGACGAGCAGAAACGCCTGATCGATCAGAACACCCGCCAGTTCGTACAAGGCCGCCCGGCCAACAACGTGCTGCTCACCGGATCGCGCGGCACCGGAAAATCTTCGCTGGTCAAGGCGCTGCTCAATGAATACTCAGCAAATGGACTGCGTCTGATCGAAGTCGGCAAGCTTGCGCTGGCCGATCTGCCGCACATCATCGCGCTGATCGCAGGCAGGCCGGAGCGTTTCATTTTGTATTGCGATGACCTTTCATTCAACGCCGACGAGCCCGGCTATCAGGCGCTCAAAGCCGCGCTCGACGGCTCGTTGGTAGCCTTCTCCGACAACCTGTTGATCTACGCCACCTCCAACCGCCGTCACCTGATGCCGGAATCGATGCAGGATAATCTTGCGACGAAATATGCCGGTGACGAAATTCATCCATCAGAAAGTATCGAAGAAAAAATTTCGCTGTCCGAGCGATTTGGATTGTGGGTGTCGTTCTATCCGTTCTCGCAGGACGAGTATCTGGATATCGTTGCGCATTGGTTGCGGCACTTTGGTGTGACTGCCGAGTTTGATGAAGTTGCGCGCCAGGCGGCGTTGCAATGGAGTATTCAGAGAGGGAGTAGGAGCGGCAGAGTGGCGTGGCAATTTGCGAGGGATTGGAGTGGGAGGATGTAGGTTGGGTTAGCGCTCAGCGCGTAACCCAACAACAAATCAAAGTCGCGGGGTGCGGCCCCGCACGCCGATTGCTTTCTTTGTGCGGCCAAAGAAAGTAATCAAAGAAACGCCGCCCCGGTTTACCGCCCACTTTGTGGGTGCCCTCGTGTGCTCGGCAGGTCAGGCCTCCTCATAAACTCGCACGATCCGCTGCGCGGCCACGTGCTCTGACATACTCGTCAGAATTCCCTGACCAGCCTGCGCGACTCGGCGGCGCACAGGGGAATGAAAAGCGAAGAACCAAAACCATAATCTCGCATGGAGGGTAACATATTGCCCTCCATACCACGATAGATAGGCAAAACAATTGGACTCCGGTACATTGGAGTCTCGGGCTGCGCAACTCGACCTGGCGGGGCGCACACCCCGCGCCCCACTGCGGGACTCGAACATAACCAGCGACTTGGCTGGCGTCGTTTGCCAGCTTAGTCGAATGGCTAGTAGTTTCATCAGTGCTCGCCTAAACCTCCGCCCGCTTGCGACTGATCGAGGCGGCGCACAGGGGAGAAAAGCAGAAGATGTTGTGTGCGCTATGCGCACGATATTAACAAATGGATCAGTCACTAATTGTGAGTAAGAACCTTGGAGCCCAATGACCATGAAATATAACTCTAAGCTGCTAAATCAGTACTTCGCGCCCGGCATAACTGAATTTATATTTTGTGATGCGCCCGACATAACCAATGCGCACCCTGAAGCTCCTCATTGGCTAGCCAACCATTTCCTAAACTCACTCTTGAGGGGCGCCTACAAAAAAAAGTATCGGCAGTATGCTATTAATCAGATATATCGCGCGCAAGTGGCTTTTGCCGATTATCATGAAGCTAGGAAAATTACTCTTGAGTTATTGGCCAAGGCGAATCCTGAAAATCCCGACATCCGCTTGTACTTCCATGCAGTCTCCCGATGGGAGTCTTGCTTGCTAAATCTTCAGATATTCATCGAAGTGATGAACGAACTGAGAAAGATATTTAAAGAAGATCGGGTGTACATAACGGGCGATGGATCACCTGAGGAGCGCGTATGTGAGATTGCAAATATGGCGAAACACTTAGGATCAGAAATCGCTGCTGGCAGTTATTCAGAAGACCACACAGTTCCGATATGGCTTACAAATATCGGTCTTAAGACTCGTTCGCATGAAGTAACATATCAAGAACTTGCGAATCTTGTCTCAGAAGTTGCCGTAGCAGCAGATGAGCTCCAAGACCCTAGGACGTTTGTTAACCCAAATTGAGCGGGCGTAGGGTGCATTCCATGCACCAAACACACGACAAACTGACATGGTGCATGGAATGCACCCTACGAATTCTGAAGGGCTGATTGATGTCTGAATATCGTCGCGCCGATGTGCCGGGCGGAACGTATTTCTTTACGGTGAATACGTTCCGGCGCGGTAAATTTCTTACCCATGAACCCTTCCGCAATGCCTTGCGCGATGGGATAGAAATGGCGCGTGCCAGCTTGCCGTTTACCATCGTGGCGTGGGTGTTGTTGCCGGAACATCTGCATTGTGTCTGGCGTTTGCCGGTGGGCGATGCGGATTTTTCCAAACGATGGGCGGTTATCAAACGTGCGGTAAGCAAACAATGCGGGCATCTGGTTGAGCACGATGCAGCATTAAGCAAATCAAAAATACTGCGCAAGGAATCGGCGGTTTGGCAACGGCGATTCTGGGAGCATCAAATCCGCGACGACCTGGATTTGCAACGGCATGTAGATTACATTCATTACAACCCGGTCAAGCACAGCCATGTTGCAAGTGTACAGGATTGGCCGTATTCCTCATTTCATCGATATGTGCAGCATGGAGTTTATCCTTCCGATTGGGCGGGTGATATAAGTGATATGTGGTGTGCTGGCGAATAGTTTGGTGCATGGAATGCACCCTACTTTTTTTATAAAATGACTCTACCCAAAATCGTTGAAGTCGCCGCCGCCGTGCTGCAACGCCCCGACGGATCATTCCTGTTGGCCCAACGCCCAGAAGGAAAAATCTGGGCCGGCTATTGGGAATTCCCCGGCGGCAAAATCGAACCCGGCGAAACATCTCATCATGCGTTGGTGCGCGAGCTGCGCGAGGAACTCGGCATCACAGTTACAACCTCCTACCCGTGGATCACTCGCGTGTTCACTTATCCGCACGCGACCGTGCGGCTGAATTTTTTTCGCGTCACTGCATGGAGCGGCGAGTTGCATCCGCATGAGGGGCAGCAGTTTGCTTGGCAAAGCACCTCGGACGTTTGGACATTTCAGAAAACTTTGGTTTCGTCATTCCCGCGAAAGCGGGAATCCAGTTTAATTAAATCGCTGGATTCCCGCTTTCGCGGGAATGACGATGTTGTTGGGGTAACCGTTTCCCCGATTCTCCCCGCCAACGCCCCCATCCTGCGCGCGCTGTCGTTGCCGCCGCTGTATGCGATCAGCAATGTGGCCGAGCTGGGCGCAGCAGAATTCTTGCGACGGCTGGACGCCGCTTTGCGCAATGGTTTGCGGCTGGTGCAATTGCGTGAAAAAAATTATTCGCGCGAGGCGTTGCGCGAACTGGCTCAGAAGATGCTGCCGCTGATACGGCAACACGATGCGCGCCTAATCATCAATGCCGACATTCAATTATGTAAAGAAATCGGCGCGGATGGTGTGCAGTTGACTGGCGTGCAGCTTGCCGAAATGCGTGAACGTCCCGCAGTGGAGTGGTGCGCAGCTTCTTGTCACAACGCCGAAGAATTGCATCGTGCCGAACGACTGGGTTGCGACTTCGCGTTGTTGAGTCCGGTGTTGGCTACGCAGTCGCATCCCGGCACGCCACATCTGGGTTGGGAAAATTTTGCGGCCGTCGCGGCGGGTTCGTCCATTCCGGTTTATGCGCTGGGCGGTCTGACGCATTCAGACATGCATGCCGCGTGGCAGCACGGCGCGCACGGCATTGCTTTATTGCGTCAGGCCTGGTAATCCGAATCTTCAGGTAAATCCTGTCCGGCCTGCGCGGCTTCCGGTTGTGCGACGCGATAGTCTTCGCTGGCCCACTTGCCTAAATCAATCAGCTTGCAGCGTTCGCTGCAAAACGGGCGGAAGCGGTTGCCGGTGTCCCATTGATGTTCGGTGCCGCAATGTGGGCAAGCTACGATAGGCGTTTTATTCAGCATTAAAAGATGCTGCAAAAGGTCAATTGAAAAGGCACGTCCTGTTCGAACAAGGAAGTTTTTGCGGCATAGTTGGCGCTGATGAAACGGATATTGATGGCGTATTTGTTGGCTCCGACTTCGGGTATGCACGGCAGTTCCTTATTGATGCTGACCCGCAACATCTGCGCGACGCGTCCGCCCTGCATTTGTTGAAAAGTTCCTTGATGTGCAGTGAACGGAAAGGCCTTGCCGTTTTCACGCAGCAAACGCAAGACAATTTTTGACGCAGTATACAGAGGTAACATTGGAGCCACCCAGGAGTGGAAGCTTTCACGCCTGGAGAGCACATCCTGCGCTTGCCAGTAGTGATAGGAAGGCAGGTCAAACTCACAGGTTCCGCCCGGCATGATAGCGCGCTGCTTGATGCCCATCAGCCATTCATTCTCGCGCAGGTGCTGGCCGATTTTTCCGCTCATCGCCAACAGGAGTATCGAAGTCTGCTCGATCTCGGCCAGAATCGTATCCAGTGCTTGTTCGGAAATGGCAGGGTTGTTATGCAGGCCGGCTAAAAAGCGTTTCTGGCGTTCCAGTTCTTGCAGTAAATCGGATTTCAAGTCGGCACGGCTGATGACTTCAAGAATTTCAAACAGCGTCATCAGTGCCCCGTGGTGGTCCATGCTGTGATCGTGTTCGGTGAAGTGCGTCATGCGGGCGAACAAATCCTCCAGACGCAACAGGGTGCGAATCTTTTCATTCAGAGGAAATTCGTAGTGGATCACGCCGCTAATGTCCGCTGTGCTGTTGAAGAAAAATCAAAAATCAGTCCCGAACGATATATTGAATATCCCGTTATCGTCAATTGTTGTTTTGCATAGCCGAGTATTGTTCATGCAGCACGGCCACCTGTTCCGCCAACCTGTCCAGGCCAGCATCATTATGGATGACATCGTCGGCCAGTTGCAGCCGTTCGGCGCGCGGTGTTTGCTGTGCAATGATCTCGCGTACTTCTGTTGAATTCATTTGACTGCGTGTGGTGACGCGGGCTATCTGGGTATCTTGGTCGCAATCCACCACCAGGATGCGCTGGGTCAGTTGCCGGAACGCAGGGCTCTCTGCTAACAGGGGTACAACAACAATGATGTAAGGTTTGGTTTGCAATTGCATGAGTTGCCCCTTGGCCTGTTCGAGTATCAGCGGATGCAGAGTCAGTTCCAGCCGTTGTTTGGCGGCGACATCCGAAAAAATCAGCCTGCGCATTTTGGCGCGATTCAATGCGCCATCAGCGCCGATGTAATCATCGCCAAAGTCCGCGCGAATTTCCGCAATGGCCTCGCCACCCGCTTCGGTCAGGCGGCGCGCAATGATGTCCGTGTCGATGATGCCTGCACCCAATTCTGCGAACAAGTGAGCCACGGTACTTTTGCCGCAGCCTATCCCGCCGGTGAGCCCAACAATAAAATTCATGGGCCGGAGAGCAATTGCAAATATCCCTGCGTCAGCGTTTGCCCCCAGAATAGCGCGATCAGTCCGCCGCCCGACAGATAGGGGCCGAATGGAATGGGGATGTTGCGACCATGCTTGAGCGCCACGATCAAGGTGACGCCGACCACCGCGCCGACCAGTGAGGATAAAATAATAATCAGCGGCAACATTTGCCAGCCCAGCCATGCACCTAGTGCTGCCAGTAATTTGAAATCGCCGTAGCCCATGCCTTCTTTGCCGGTGATGAGCTTGAACAGCCAGTACACACTCCACAGTGCGAGATAACCGATGACTGCACCAAGCACCGCGCTGGATAAATTGGTAAAGACCCCGAACAGGTTGAACAACAAGCCCGCCCAAAGTAGCGGCAGAGTGATGTCGTCCGGCAGCAATTGCGTATCAAAGTCGATTGCGGTGAGCGCCAGTAACG
>JBDTPU010000209.1:0-3419 GCA_039932535.1 Gallionella sp.
CTGCTTTTTTCGCTGCGGGTTTTTTTGTTGCGGGCGTTTTTGATGTTGCCATTTTCATTCTCCATAAAAATTTTAGAACATTCACTACGACTCACTCCATACCCAAACGCTCTGATTTTTGCGAAGACGCTTGCGGCATCCGTACTGTATCCACGTTTAAAAAAACGTGCAACAAATTTCGTAAAAAACTTTTGCGGAAATTACAACATCACGAGATGATCTTTTCTCCGCTGTACAACTGAAACACCGTCTCGCGTTCCCGCACCAAGTTTACGACATTGCCATCGACGACCACCTCGGCAGCACGCGGACGAGTGTTGTAATTGGAGCTCATGCTCATCCCGTATGCACCCGTGGAAAGCACAGCCAGCAAGGATTGTGGCGCGATCGAAAGCTCGCGCGCATGGCCGATGAAATCCCCCGTCTCGCAGATTGGCCCGACCACTTCATAAATCAAAGATTGATTTTTTCGTTCGCCTCCTCGCCCGCTTGCGGGAGAGGATTGAGGAGAGGGTTCACGCCTTACCGGCAAAATTTCATGGTAGGCATCATACAAAGCCGGACGCATCAGGTCGTTCATGGCGGCGTCTACAATGGCAAAATTCTTTTCTTCGCCGTGCTTGAGGTACTCCACCCGGGTCAGTAATACACCGGCATTGCCGACCAGCACGCGGCCGGGTTCGAGGAGCAGCTTTTCGCTGCGGCCACTCAGCACAGCCAATAACGCCGCTGCATAATCAGCAATCGCAGGCGGCGTTTCATCGTGATAGCGAATGCCCAGGCCACCGCCCAGATCAAGATGCTCCAGATGAATTCCTTCCTCGGCCAACGTATCGACCAGCGCCAAGACCTTTTCGGCGGCGGCAATGAACGGGCTGGTCTCGGTAAGTTGCGAACCGATGTGGCAGTCCATGCCGGTGATGCGCAAGTTGGCCAAGCCGCGTGCTTTACGATACAGCGCGATGGCATGGTCATACGCCACGCCGAATTTGTTCTGCTTCAAGCCGGTGGAAATATAGGGGTGAGTTTTCGCGTCCACATCCGGGTTCACCCGCAGGCTGATCGCTGCGATTTTGTCCATGCTGGCAGCGACTTCGTTTAAGCGCTCCAGCTCAGCGCCCGACTCGACGTTGAAGCACAAAATTTCCGCATCCAGCGCCATGCGCATTTCTGCAACCGTCTTGCCCACCCCGGAGAACACTATCTTGCGCGCATCGCCGCCCGCTGCCAGCACGCGCTGCAATTCTCCGCCGGACACAATGTCGAAGCCCGCACCGAGGCGCGCGAATAAATTCAGGATCGCCAGATTGGAGTTGGCTTTTACCGCATAGCAAATCAGATGATCGCGTCCTTGTAGTGCATCGGTAAATTGGCGCAAATTATCCGTCAACGCCGCGCGTGAATAGATATAGCAAGGTGTGCCGAACTGCGCGGCGATATCCGCCAGCGGCACTTGCTCGACATGCAGCGCGTCGTTTTGATAATGAAAATAATCGCTCATGGCTATTTGGTTGGCTGCGGGCTGGTTGTTGGTGTTTGATCCGCTGGTGTTTGACCCACAGTTGTTGAGCTGGGAGGCGACGGGATTTGGGATGTTTGAACCGGCGGCGCAGGCAGCATCAGCGCGCCTTTGTGTCCGCAGCCTTGCAGCAGCAAAGTCAAAACAGTGATACCAAAAATAGAACGCATGATTGCACCTGCTAAGATTTAACCGGCCGGATTATATGTCATCCGATTGCAATCGCCTTGAGTTCAGCGCGCAGGCTTTTGTAATCGGGACAGGCGCTTTCCACTACTCGCCAAAATGCCGCCGAATGATTCAGTTCGCGCAGATGTGCCAACTCATGCACCACCACATAATCAAGCAAGCGCGGCGGCAGTTTGATCAGCTGCACATTCAGCCGCACCGAACCCTGCACAGTGCAACTTCCCCACTGCGATTTCGCCGAGGAAAGTTTAATTGCAGATGGCACAACATTCAGTAGCGGCGCGTAATGTGCCACGCGCCCCGCAAAAGATTGTTCGGCTTCATGCTGATACCAGCTGGCCACCAATTGTTCTATATGCGCTGCTTTGCTACCATTGAGCACGAATACCCACAGTTCGCTGCCACGCCGCTGCACAGGAGCAGCGAACAAGCTTTGCACCACGCGTAGCATCAGCAATTCACCTCGGTATTCTATTGCTTCGCCATCCTGCCATCGGACGGCGGCGCGCCTGCATGTCTGCCAGCCATCCAGTTTTTCCACCACCCAGCGTGCCTTATCCTGCAACACGCTGTGCAGCCATTTTTCCGACGCACGCATTGGCACGCTGACAGTCAGACCATGATCGTCGATGCGCAGACCAATGCTGCGGCGTTTGCCGCTGCGTTTCAAGGTGTAGGTGATGTGTTTGCCGACAAGAAGCGCGGCGCGTTGTTCAACGCTGGGCGGTACGACCAAATTACGCAATCGCTTAAGCATCAATGCACAAGATTCTGAATTTCATTTTCTATCCATGCCTCCACGCGCTGATTGATTTCGTCCGCCTTCAGCCCCTTGGTCTCGATGGGCGCACCGATACTCATGGTAATCAGTCCCGGATGCTTGCTGAATGCATGCCGTCCCCATAATCTTCCGGCATTGTGCGCCACCGGAATTACCGGTACGCCGCTGCTTGCCGCCAGCAGGGCACCGCCGATTTTATATTTGCCGCGCTGGCCGTAAGGAATACGTGTCCCTTCCGGGAACACCACCACGCAAAAACCTTGCGCCAGCCTTTCCTCGCCCTGCTTGAGCAATTGCCTCATCGCGCCCTTACCGTCGCTGCGTTTTATCGCAATCGGGCTGGTCAGTGCCAAAGTCCAGCCGAAAAAAGGAATCCACAACAGTTCGCGCTTCAATACCCACACTTGCGGCGGGAAGATTTTTTGCAGCGCCAGCGTCTCCCATGCCGATTGATGTTTGCACATGACAATGCACGGCTGCTTGGGTAAATTCTCAATGCCGCGCACCTCATGACGTATACCGCAAACCACACGCAGTATCGGCAACATCATTTTCGCCCACTGCGAAATGATGCGATAACGGGTGAGCCGGTTGAGCGGAAAAGATAGCAGCGCGACCATCGCAAACATCGGCGTAATAATAATTTGCAGCAGCAGAAAAATCAGTGAGCGTATTACCAGCATAGGTTTTGTTATACCAACTCGGCGACCACAGCCGCCAGATCCGCGAACACTCGCGTGCCTTCCGGCAAGCCGCCCGCAGATTGGGTTTTAACACCCTTGCCAGTGAGCACCAATATGGGTTGCGCGCCCACCTTGGCGGCGCAATTCAGATCGCGCAATGAATCACCCACTGATGGCACACCCTTCATATCCACGTTATAGCGCGCCGCAATTTCCTCAAGCATGCCGGATTTGGGTTTGCGGCATA
>JBDTPU010000210.1:0-12028 GCA_039932535.1 Gallionella sp.
ACGGCTATCGTCCGTGCCGCGCGCCAAATTTAACTTGCTGTGCCACATCGCATTCAATTGATCGTCCGAAGTCAACGATAATTTCTGGATAGCAGCCTTGGTATTATTGGCATCGGTGGTTGCCGTCGGATTGAAAAATGCGTCGTACACTGTGTCGTACTGGCTGTCGCCATGAGTGCTGAACCACGAAGCCGACACCTGATGATCGGCATTGATTGCGTGTTTCACCTGTGCTTCGAACGTGGAGTTGTCGTAACCATCTTTGTCCGGGTTCGTTGTTGCAATGCTGGTATTGATCGCCGACACACCATCGGTTTTTACCTTGCCAACATTCATGCTGAACGAAGTGTCATTTACCTCACCCGAAAATCCCGCCGCCAGACGTTTTGTGCCATGACTCCCCAACCCGGCGCTGGCATTGAATGCGGGCGAACCCCTCCCACGCCTGGTGAATAATTGAATCACACCACCAATGGCTTCGGAACCATACAGGCTGCTGACATTGCCGCGTACCACTTCGATACGCTCTATGCTGCCCAACATGATGTGCTCCAGCGCGGTCGTTCCGGTGGTGGCAGAATTAATGCGCACGCCATCAAGCAGAACCAGCACATGACTGGAATTGGTGCCGCGCATGAAGGTGCTACTTACATTTCCTAAGCCGCCAGACTGTACTACTTCGACACCCGCCAACGAACGCAGCAAGGTGGGCACATCGGGCGCGCCCGATTTTCGAATATCCTGTTCGGTAATTACCGTCGTATCCGCGATGGTTTTGTCCAGCAACTGCGGCATCCGCGCAGGCGTCACAATCACCAATTCCATCGGTGATTCGGCATACGCGACAGACGGAAGGGCGATCGCACCGAACAGTGCAATCGTGATCAGCTTTTGTTTCATTAGTTTTTCCCTGAGTAAATTCCAGCGTCCCCGCTGGAAATTTAATAATCAGGAAATACTGCGAGTGAATTATTTCTTAAAGACCGACGCACAACGTAACGAGCGAAGTAGTTGTGCGTCGGTCTTTCCGATGCGCCGCCCGCAGCATCTCCTACTTTAACTTTAAGGCCGGTATCCGGGCTCACAAGTCTTGATTCGCCGCCTTCCCATGATTGCTCACAGTGGCACACTGGCAAATCCACACTCGCTTACCGTTGCGGGGGCAGCTCAGGCATAGGGAATCAATGTTCCCGCACCTGCTTCCCGTTTAACTCGCCTGCACGCAGACGAGCACCTCAAAGCGGCGCGGACTTTATCACACCAGAGTGCATCTACCAAAACAGGAATGACAGAGAACCTACAAACTGCTTGCATAAATCCGCCTTACCGTTTGACTAGTCAGTACTTTTCAAATTATAGTCAGACCATGGAAAACGAATTGGACACGCTGGAAGAAAAACTCACCCAGTTGATACAAATTAACGGCAGGCTGCATGCCGAGAATCACCATTTACGTCAGGAGTTGGCGCACGCTGTGAGCCACAATCGGCAATACAGCGACAAAATGGAGCGCGCGAAAGCTCGCCTGGAGAGGCTATTGACCACGCTACCCGAAGATCAAACATGAGTAAGATTAAAACACTGGAAATCAAGCTGCTCGATCGCGAGTTGCGCGTCGCCTGTCCCGAGGAAGAGCGCGGTGAATTGCTGGACGCAGTGGCCTTTCTGGACAAACGTATGCGCGAGATTCGCGATGCCGGAAAAATCGCCAGCGTCGAGCGCATTGCGCTGATGGCGGCACTTAATATTACTCACGAATTGCTCGGCATGAAAGTGGGAAGAGGATTTGACGTCGCCGATTTTAAGCGTAGAATAAATTCCATGGAGACAGCAATTGATGAGGCGTTAGCCGATCAAAATACGCTGTTCTAATTAATGTACTTATTTTAGGTTTGTCCCCTGCGGTGTTCGATAGGCCTATATATTCTTTGAACCAATAAGCTTTGCTTAAGCCGCAACCTTAGCTGTTACTGTTGTGCGCGTCCCCAGCGATGTATCGGCGGATGTACCTGATGTGACCTGGAAGCGGCTCTCTTGAACTCAGGTTCGAGATGCTGGGTCAACGGCACAGGCGGGGGACTTTATTTCAGTGCGACCTTCGGGTCGCACTTTTTATTCGTGCACCACGGATGCCTCTAAAAATATAAATATCTAAGCCAGACAAGGCGCGCTCACAAAATCGCAGCGCCGCATATGGCGCGATATGTAAGCAAGATTTTTTGAGCGCAACACAGTATGGCGACGAGATTTTTATTTTGAGAGGTGCCCGTGCGTTACTGGCTGATGAAATCCGAACCTACCGATTGCAGCATCGACGATCTTGCCGCGCTACCTAAGCAGACTGTAGCTTGGTATGGAGTCCGCAATTATCAGGCACGCAACTTCATGCGCGACCAGATGAAGGTGGGCGACGGTGTGCTGTTCTATCACTCCAACTGCGAACAACCGGGTATCGCAGGCATTGCCAAAGTCAGCAGCACCGCTTATCCCGATGCCACGCAATTCAAACGCAACAGCAAATACTTCGATGCCAAGGCCATGCTGGAACAGCCGCGCTGGTTCAATGTGGATGTGCAACTGGTAAAGAAGATTGATCTCATCACCATCAATGAATTACGCAAGCATCCGCAACTAGAACGCATGCGCACATTGCAGCGCGGCAACCGCCTGTCCATCACACCGCTCGACCCTGCCGAGTGGAAATTCATCACCACCAAGTTGGCGCGCGATTGATGGAATGGGATGTGGCCTATTTGATACTTGGCGCCATCGCGGGATTTCTGGCCGGACTGTTCGGCATCGGCGGCGGGTTGGTGCTGGTGCCGATACTGCTGTTGCTGTTCGACGCACAACATTTTCCGGCTGAACATTTGCTGCATCTTGCGCTGGGCACCGGGATGGCAAATATCATGTTCACCTCGCTGGCCAGCATGCGCAAACATCATCAACACGGCGCGGTGAACTGGCGTGTGGTGCGCGACATCACCCCGGGCATTCTGCTGGGCACCCTGATAGGCGCAGTCTTTGCCACCAGCATCCCGCAACATTTCCTGGGAATATTTTTCGCGCTGTTCGTATATTTTGCAGCCGCACAAACCCTGTTCGACGTACGTCCGCCTGCCTCGCGCCAATTGCCCGGCACGGTGGGCATGACGCTGACCGGCATAGTCACCGGCTGGTTGAGCACCCTGGTATCCATAGGCGGCGGCACGATCGTCGTCCCCTTCCTGCTCTGGTGTAATGTATCGCTAAGACAGGCGATCGGCACTTCTGCCGCCATCGGCTTTCCCATCGCGGTCGGCGGCACCATCGGTTATGTAGCTACAGGTATGAATATCCCTGCACTGCCCGCCCACAGCCTGGGCTTCGTCTATCTGCCCGCTTTGTTCTGGGTCGCGCTCGCCGGCACCATTACCGCCCCGCTGGGCGCAAAAGCCACCCATTACATGAAGATAGGATTATTGCGCAAACTGTTTGCTGTATTATTGATCGCCTTGGCAACCAAATTACTATGGAAATTGCTGACCTGATCGACAAGTCATGCACACCCTGCAAAAATAAGCGGGCTAGGAGGAGTACGACCAAAGCTATTCAGGCTTATGCAACTTTTGTTACACCACACACTATTTTGGGAGATCATAAATGCAACGATATCTACTCGCTATTTACCTCACTTTATTGGTTGGCTGCGCGTCCCAGCATCCCACTGACACCACCGCCACTTCCAAGGCATCAACGCCAAACGGGCACATAGTCAAATCTAAAGATGGCACAGTGGAAGGAGAAATCATAGGTACCCCTGCTGCCAAGAGTAAATTTGCCAAGCTGCGAATAGGCATGACCCCAGAGGAAGTTGAGAAGTTAATCGGACGGGCTGATGATACAGATAGCCATATAACCGGCAAGGTGTTCATCCCGTTTCATTTTGGTGGTGACAAACGACGTCTGGAAGCTTTTTACAAGCATGAAGGGCAATTAACATTTTCCAATACCAACAACTTCGTCGCGCCAAACGCGCTGATTAAAATCGAGGTTAATCCCAAAGCGACAGGAATATCGAAATGACCTGGAATGATTATTCACGCTAGGCAATCTCCATCCCCTTCGGCGCTAATCTCCAGAATCGAATTTTTGGAGCAACCATTTCCTCAAAACTCACAGCGAGTTCAAAACATGCTGTGGGCGCAGTGCAAGGCATAAGCCGCAGCCAAAAACTTTGGCAGGGGTTCGCTTCTTCCACCCAGCCCAATAACATGCCGTTGCACCCAGCCTGTTGACCGGCCAGCAAGGCCAAATCCATGGGGTTGCGCGCCAGAATGACACTCGCATCTCCCTGCCAGCTCAATGCGGCAGCAAGGGCCGGCAATATTTGACTGGTTTGACTTTGCAAAAAACTGAAAGGCATGGCTAGACCTTCCTGATTTTGCTCCAGCACTTGAGAGATGGCCGAGACCGAACCACGCAAGCTGCAAACCTGTATCAAGACATCGGCGGGCAATGCAATTTCTTTTGCCGCATCAAGACAATCAAGCGCGCCAAACAGCGCCAGCTCAGCCAATATTCCGATGCGCCGCGGACGATGTCCGAGGCGCTTTGCCAATTGATCGCGCCAATCAGCGGGGAGTCCATTATCTGAAGAACCCCCGCCTTGTGTGCGACCGGTAATTTGCCAGGTTTGGCTACTACTCATTTCTTGCGCGCTCATGAAAGATTGTCTTCCCGTTTAGAGGCGTGCGTATCTTCCAGGATCACGGCGCTATGCCCTCCGCCAAAACCCAGTATGTTCGCCAACACGTATCGTACAGATGCGGGTCTGGCGTGCGCTAATACGGCCCGCAGAGCGGGATCAAATGGATACTCCGGATGCGGCCAAACATTATTTTCCAGGCATGCGGTCAGCAACGCAATTTCTGCAACACCGGATGCGCCCAGCGTGTGCCCGATCGCGGCCTTCAGCGTAACCAAGGGCGGCAATGCTTCGAATGCTGCGGCCAGTCCGGCCAATTCGTTCACATCGTTGAGCGGGCTGCCCGCAGCCTGTAATTTGATCAGGTCAATATTGCTTGCCTCCAGGCCGCTGGCAGCAAGAGCCTGAACACACATTTGCGTAACCGTTTGCGGAATGGCGCCGGTCGGATCGCGGCCATTCACGATATGACTCCCGCCGCACACCTGCCAGCGTGCTGGCCGATTGGATAAATGCAATACCGCCACGGCCTCGCCCAAAGTGATGCCATCACGATTTAATCCGAGTGGTTTGGGCGTGCCGGGTGTCAGCAATTGCATGGCGGAAAAACCGGCAACAGAATATCGATTGGCCAGTTCCACGCCCAGCACAACCGCATTATTTACCGAACCTGAGCTGATGAGTTTAGATGCGGACAGCAACGCTTGCAGCGCTGAAGTGCAGGCGCTGGAAATCAGATACACAGGTCCGGTCCAATTCAGCCACCCGGATATTTTTTCTGCGAAACAATAACTGTCTTTCTGAACTGCTATTCCCGTTTCAATTGCGCCTATATCCAGTGAAGAAGAGGCGATAAAGAGCGGTGCATTGGATATTGCATCAAGTCCCGCCTGCGTTGCGGCCACACAGATTAGCCGCCGTGCGCGCATGCGCCAGTCCGGTTCAGCGTCGTCGATACGGAAATAAGGCCAGTCCGTTCCATCTGCCAATTTTATTCGTTGCGCAGCTCGCCCACCGGCAGAAATACACGTAAGCGCTTGAGGCAGATTTTCACCGAGTGACGAGATGAGCGCACGTCCATGCAAATAAACAGGTCTCATCTCCGGCGCACAGATAAATATTCGGCGAGGTGGACAATGCTACGCAAAGCACGTCGGGTTTCCTTGCTGTCCGGCAGGCGTATGCCGTAACGTTTCTGGATTTCCATGGAAATTTGCAGTGCATCAAGAGAGTCGAGCATCAGCCGCGATTCCGCACCAAACAATATTTCGTCGTCCGCCAGACCGCCTTGCGGCTCGTCCTGGTCGGCCGCATGTAAAACCAGAATTTTCAGTTCTTGCCTGAATGCTGCCGGATCGGCTGTCATGACTTTCCCCAATTCATTAATGGGCAGGCTTTATCGGCTGGCGGGCCGAAAAAAAGCGGCTGCGATAATAACCATGAATGCGGCAAAACCCGTCAACTTGAGCGTTGGCATTAAAACGCCCGCCATATCACTGCCGCGCAACAGCACCGCCAGCAAGCCTTCCAGCCCCCAGTTCATCGGAGAAAATTCTGCGAGCCGTTGCATAACTTCGGGCATCACAAATTTGGGCACCATCACCCCGCCGATTGCTGCCATGAGTATATTGACAGTCGGACCCAGCGCCGATGCTTGCGCGTGGGTTCGCACCACACTCGCCAATGCAAGGGCCAAACCGATCGCCGCCATGCTTACCGCCAGCAGTACCAGCAGCAACGCGCTCCAGTGTATGCCCGCAAGTGACAATGCATCACCGCCCAGCAATGGCATCAGCCAAACGCCGACGGCCAGCATTAATGCGGCCTGTAATCCATTGATAACCAGATAGGGCAGTGCCTTGGACAAAATCATCACGCCGGTCGGCACACCCAAGCTTGCCAATCTTGCCAGCGCTCCACATTGCCGTTCCTGCAGGAACAGGTTTGCCAGCGACGCCACCACAAAAAACATGCCGAAAACCAGCCACGCCGGTACATTTTGCTGCACGGCAGTAGGACGTGAACCGGCTGACCATCGCTCTGCGCTGATCAGCGCTTGGGCAGAGACGGAAATAGCCGAAGCGCGAGGCGGGATATTTTTTCCTGAACGTAATGAGCGTGGCGGGACTGGATGGATCGCTCCAAGCAGCGCTTGGGCACGCAGCTCTGTTGCAATCATGATCAGCTCCACATGGTGAGCAGAGAACACCCCGTCCCCCAATCCCGGGTCGGTAATCAACTCAAGTTGTTTTGCGCCGGAAGGTCGCTCTGCGACGAGTTCTGCTGAGAAATCTTTTTCAATGATGAGCGCATAACTTAATTTGCCGCTACGTATCCTATCCGACCAGTCCGTGCTGATTTGTTCAGATTTGCCATGCCGTTTTTCCCACTCGGAAAGCAGTGCATCGGCCAGCCTGCCATTGTCCCGGTTATCTACGACATAAGGCAGGGACTTGACCGGCGGGCTATATACATCTTTAAGCGCAAGCGACATGATGATGATAAAAATGACCGGCATCAAAAATAATGCGGTCAGGCCGTGTATGTCACGGATGAGGGCCAGCAGTTCTTTTTTGATCAGCGCGAATAGCAAGATCAATCCCTTAATGAGCGATGCGTAAGATTCATGAACAAGTGTTCCAGATTATGATGGCCGAATTCCGCATGGCGCAATCGTCCGCCCGCTTGTTCCACCTCGGCCAGCAGCGCAACAGGTGTCCGTCCGGGAGCAAGCGTTACCTGCCATTCCTCGCCGACAACTTCGACTTTTCCAAAGCGGGCAAGCAGCACGCTTAAGTTTTCTGCCGTGGTTTTCTCCAGCGCAAACCTTACCAGCGTTACATCCTCATTCAGCAATTCATTCAACGTTCCGTCACGCAGGACTTTACCTTCGTCGATAATAACCACGCGGTTGGCAATCGCTTCAATCTCTTCCATATAATGGGAGGTATAAATCACGGTTGTGCCATTACCCGCCAGTGTTTTAACGGCATCCAGCAGGAAGGCGCGCGATTGCGGATCGACACCCACAGTGGGTTCGTCGAGCAAAACCAATTCCGGTTCCGGTAACAAGGCAATGGCCAGATTCAGACGGCGCTTCAATCCGCCGGAAAGTCTTTCGGCGCGAATAAATGCAAAACGCTCCAGCTGCGATGAAGCCAGACATGCTGCTATACGTTGATGCTTGATATTGCCGCTGAGCTTGCCTGCCGCCGCAAAGCACTCCAGATTTTCTGTTACCGTCAGCATCGGGTAGAACGCGTATTCCTGCGGAGCAACTGCAATACGGGTGGGCGTGTTGCGCCGGATACTGGCTAGCGGCACACCGTTGATCGATATGTCTCCGTGCTGGACTTGCAATACTCCGGAAAGATGCGAAATGAGCGTGGTCTTGCCCGCCCCATTGGGGCCCAGCAGGCCGAGAATCTGGCCGCGTTCGATATTGAGCGATACATCCGATAAAGCAGCGTGCGCAGCATGCGGATAGCGGTATGAAAGATTTCTGACGTCCAGCATCAAGTAACTGACACTTTCAAATCGCGAAAAAAAACTTCTTCCTGCCGCGAAAGATTGTGCAGCAAATCGGCTAATTTGGTTGGGTTCATCGCATCGCGTCCCTTGACCATGCGTGCGGTAGCCAAGGCGAATTCACGCCAGCCATCGCCAATCGCCATCAGCCGTTCGGAAAATCCATTGAGTACAGTCATACCGGATAACCCGGCAGCCTCCTGCAGGAATGCCGCATACAAAAAACGAAATCCCGCACCGCCGGTACCGATCTCTTCCTGCATACGAATAATATGTCCCACGAACAAAGAACTCGCGCGCGCCGCCGGATCCAATTTTGCCACCTTGTTGGCCAGCATTCGTATGCCACGCACACCGATGATCGGTAGCGGGGCGTGCATGGTGCGGCAAGTTTTCAGAATGGCTTTACGCGCGGCTTGCGGCGTTATGATGGATAGTCCCGGCCTGGTTACGGTATATAGCAGACCCTTGGGAGCGAGCAGTCCTTTGGTAAAACGCGCGCGGGATAAAGCGTCGGCATTGCAGCGCACGGTTTGTTCGGCAACCGGATCGCTGATCAAATATTCATCGCCCTCTTTGCCGTACACCAAAAGATTGTGCGCATTGAAATGAAAGCGCATGTCTTCCGGGAAATAAGGCAGCCAGTACACCGAAGTTTGCAAACCCACCACATGGCCTTGTTCCAGCAATTCATCCAGGCGAGCCTGGCCCGATGCCGGGGTACGAAAAGTTTCAAAGCGGAACTCAGCGGACAGGGATTTAGCCAGACCCCTGATAATCGCTCCCGGTGGTTGGCGATATGCAATCAGTGGCAAGCCTGACAGTTTGATAAAAGGCAAGTAGGCAAACGACAACGCCGCAGACAAACCAAATGCCATCGCCTCTGAAATCGACATGCCATGATGGCTGATCAAATTCGATACCACGCCGCTTTCGCAATGAGCCGCATGCCGATGATGTGCAAAAGTCATGGCAGATGTTTTAATTCCTGAATGGTCATGCCGAGTGCTTCGGCATACCGGGTGAGCATCCTGTCGGACAATTGCGCAAAAATCACCGGACGAAAATGACGGCGGATGCGCCAGCGCCAGATGCCGGTGGTTTGCGCGAGCAACAGCAAATCCATGCGGCGTGCATACATCCAATATTCCAGCGGTGCAGACAAGCCGTTTAAAACATTCTGTCGCGCAGTATCTGCCAAGGATTGCATCTCTGCCACAGCCTGGCTGGTAACGATCTCCTCAACCTCCCAACCGTTGGATGCTACAACAACAATGTGGCCGTCCGCATCTTTGGCATAGACCGCTTTTTTGTGCCCCGCCAAATTTTTGTTGCCTTCTTGCGGGACATTGCCCAGGTCCATTACACCGCCTCCAGATAGACGAAGCCGCTGGAAAAACGCCCACTTTCCGGAACAAACATCAACAGCTTTTGCCCCTTTTTTATCTTGCCGGAATGAAAAAGTTCGTCCAGCATGATGAAGGGCGAAGCCGACCCGGTATTGCCTTTGCTGGCCAGATTGGAAAACCAGCGCTCGCGGGGAATCGGCAAACCGATTTCAGCAAGACATTCGGCGATAGGTCCGGCAAAAAATTGCGATGACATGTGTGGCAAAAACCAGTCAATGTCCGCAGTCCGCAAATTTCTTTTTTCGATGACAGCAGCAAGTGGCTCGGCCAAAGTGGCCCTGACAATATTTTCGTTCAACAGACGGACATCCTGCTTGAGGGAAAAAATGGATTTTTCTCCCCACTGTGCAGCATCAAACCAGCGCCATCCCATCAGCGCACCTTCCTCGTTTTTTTCCGCACCATGGTACATGCACGCATCCAATTCGTTGGCGGCGGAAGAAAGTTCTATCCACTCAATACGCAAAGATAATTTGCCGCGTGGTTTGTTTTCCATCAAAAATGCGCCCGCCCCATCGGAAAGCATCCAGCGCAGAAAATCTTTTTCAAAGGCAATTTCCGGACGGCTTTCCAGCTCGTTCAGTTTATGTTCATGCTCTGCCTCATAACAGCTCGCATTCAATGAAGCAGAGACCAGTTCGGAGCCGGTGGCCACCGCACATTGCACATCACCCGCTCTGATGGCCAGCCACGCGTGCTTGACTGCCGCCGTACCGGAAAGGCAGATGCCGGCAAATGAAACTGTCTGCAGGCGTGGCCACTTCAACTCGCCGTGCACCATTACCGCATGACTGGGCAGTAACTGATCCGGCGAGGAAGTGCCGCATGACAATAATTCCACCGGCCCGACTTCTCCTAACGCGCTGATTGCTCGCGCGGTCAGTTGGGCGTTGTTCATAACGACGCGGCCGGTTGCCCGATCTATGGCGTAGTGCCGCGACAGTATGCCATTGCTGCGCAATACTATTCGCCGTGCGCGCGATGGTTTGCCTCCCACCATGCCCAGAACCGCTTCAATATCGTCATTATTAACCGGATCAAAAGGCAGGAATGAGGCCGTCTGGTTAATGAAGACTTCAGACAACATTGTTCGGCATGCGCTCGGCGCCTGAGCCAGAGGGGAGTTCAAAATTATGTTTCATTCGGGCAAATTGTTTCCGTAGTAAAGGGCTAACTAAAGTTTGCACAGCCAGGCTAACCGGCACCACGGTTACAATCAATAGTGCCAGGAAAATTACATAAAAAAATAATATCGGCCTGCGGCTCCATTGGCCGGGCTCACCCGTTGCGCGTAACAATTTCCCCCACCAATAAAAGCTGCGGGTGCCCGCTTTTTCGCTGAAATATAATTTTGGATTGGCCGCGACAGCCTGGAGTCCGCTGAGCAAGGGAGCCTCCCGTTTTTCGGCGTCCGTAGCCAGGGCTGCTCGAATAGCTAATCCAAAACGCCGCGCCCGCAAAATTTCATCTGCTGCAATCCCGGCTGGAGGACAACCCAGAAATCCGCTGTGCTTGCCGGTCAACAGCCAGCGTGGTGTAGTAATAAAGGTGATAAATACATTACCTTGGTCTGACAGAACCACATTGTCAATCAAGCGTGCGCCTAAATTGGCCAGCATGCGTTTCATTTTTTCATGAGCCATCAGCCACATGTTGCGGCAAGCAACCACAGTGACTACCGGCGTATCCTTTAACAATCGGGCCGCTAAAGGATGCTGCAAAAATGCCGTGACCGGCAAGGATGGGGCAAGGAACCAGACCTGATAAAACAAAATGACCAGATCAAAATCCTCCTCGCCCGTCAACGCAAGCGGTTCTAGCTCAGGAGCAACTAAATGTGCAGCTTCCGGGAAGGCATCGAAAAACCGAAAAAATGGCCACGGAAAAGGATAGCCCGGCACAGGGCGCAACATCTCTACATGCACATCCACATCCGGATTTTCCTGCAATGGAGCGAGAATCTGTTTGGCAATCCGGACTAGCTGTCCGGTTTGCGAGTAACAAATTGCCAGAACACGTTTAGGTCGGACGGAAGTAGTCACAAAAAATTCCTATGGTGCATATTCGTGCGAGGTGATGATGACTTGTTAAGTTTTATTATATAGCAAGAACGGCATCTCACACTGAAGCGTTTAATGGATTTAATCCAGGATAGAGTAATAGATGCAGCTAACCCATCAAGCAATGCATGGACACCATACTGAAAATTAAGTATCCTGCCACGGTACGCTGGCACTACGGCACTACGCCAAGCCAGCATCGAAGTATCTCTTCTGAATCAAATTCGCGAGCTTTTTATTATGAACATCAATACTGACATCGATAAAACCGAGTTTGAACTAGAGCTCGCTCAGCACATCATAACCGCGCTGAATCTGGATATTGGTCTTGCAGAAATTGATCC
>JBDTPU010000211.1:0-7398 GCA_039932535.1 Gallionella sp.
AACTTGGATTTGGTGACGGAGTCGTTCACATTGATGGCAGGAAATTTCAACTCACCGCGCTCGTGCATTTGATAGAGGCGATGCACGCCAGTGGTGGTTTCTTCGGTCACTCCCTTGATTGCCGCAAGGCGCGTGGAATACCATTTTTTATCAGTGGTCAGCTTGGCCTTGATGGCCGCGAATAAACAGGTCTCTTCTTCGGAGCCGGGATGGTTCAACAGGGATGCGTCTTTCTCGGCGCGTGCGCCCAGATGCAGCAACAGCGTGGCATCACCGCCATCATCCAGGATCATGTTGGAAAAGACCGCACCATTGTTATCATTCGGCCATTCAAAAATGCGGTGGGTGTAGTCCCAGTATTCGGTCAGTGTTTCACCCTTGTAGGCGAACACCGGCGTGCCGGTCGCGGCAATCGCGGCGGCGGCGTGATCTTGCGTGGAGTAGATGTTGCAAGATGCCCAGCGCACTTCCGCACCGAGCGCCTTCAGTGTCTCGATCAACACGCCGGTCTGGATAGTCATGTGCAGCGAGCCGGTGATGCGCGCGCCGCGTAGCGGTTGCGTGGCGGTGAACTCCTTGCGGATCGCCATCAGGCCGGGCATTTCGATTTCGGCGATGGCAAGTTCCTTGCGCCCCCATGCGGCCAGTGACATGTCGGCGACTTTGTAATCGGTGAATTGTTTTGTAGCGTTTGCAGCAGAATTCATGATAGCTCCATTCATCTAAAAAGTTAATGAATGGGCGCCGTTGAAACCAGAGGAAATCCTTCCGAGCCTGGCCAGCCATGCTGGTCGCAGCGCCCCTCGGCAGGACGAGTAATGCATTCTATTTTACATGTTCGCGTCAGCACGCAAAGCGGCGGCCTTGTCGGTTGCTTCCCAGGTAAAGTCCGGTTCTTCGCGGCCAAAGTGGCCGTACGCAGCGGTCTTTTGATAAATCGGACGCAGCAGATCAAGCATGAGCACGATACCTTTGGGACGTAAATCGAAATGTGCCAGCACCAGCTCAGTCATCTTTTCGTTGGAAATTTTTCCGGTGCCGTAGGTGTCCACCATCACGCTGGTCGGTTTGGCCACGCCGATCGCATAAGAAATTTGCACCAGGCATTTGCTTGCCAGACCGGCAGCGACAATATTCTTGGCAACATACCGACCCGCATACGCAGCGGAGCGATCCACCTTGGAGGGATCCTTGCCGGAGAACGCGCCGCCACCGTGCGGGGCTGCGCCGCCGTAGGTGTCAACAATAATCTTGCGTCCGGTCAGGCCGCAATCGCCTTGCGGGCCGCCGATGACGAAGCGTCCGGTCGGGTTGACCAGAAAATTAATGTTGCCCTTGATTAATTCTTTCGGCAACACCGGCTTGATGATTTCTTCGATCGCCGCTTCGCGTATTGCGGCCAGCGTCATTTCCGGCGCATGCTGGGTGGAGAGCACTACGGTGTCGATGGAGTGCGGCTTGCCATCCACATAGCGGATCGTCACTTGCGATTTGGCATCCGGACGCAACCAGTTCAGACGGCCATCGCGGCGCAATTGCGCCTGGCGTTCCACCACGCGGTGTGCCAGATAAATCGCCAGCGGCATCAGCGTCGGCGTCTCATCGCAAGCGTAACCGAACATCAGCCCCTGGTCGCCCGCACCTTGGTCAAGGTCGTCGTCATAGGCCTTGTTCACGCCTTGCGCAATATCCGGGCTTTGCTTGTCGTAGGCCACCAGCACGGCGCAGCCCCGGTAATCAATTCCGTAATCGGTATTATCGTAGCCGATGCGCTTGATGGCATCGCGCGCTACGTGTATGTAGTCCACATTGGCACTGGTCGTGATTTCGCCGGCCAGCACCACCAGGCCGGTGTTGACCAAAGTTTCTGCCGCGACGCGTGAATGGATGTCTTGCGCTAGAATAGCGTCCAGAATGGCATCAGAAATCTGATCCGCCACTTTATCGGGATGACCCTCGGATACGGATTCGGACGTAAATAAAAAATCGCTCATGGTTCCCTATTCAATCAAGTGAAAGTTCCATCAAGTAAAAAAATTGAAGGCGCGCATTGTATCAAATAGTTCGCTTGGCCACTCCCCCGATCTTTTTTCAATACGACTTGTTCTTACATGGCCTCTTTTTTCTTCAAAATAATCTTTCGACTTTTGGCGAGTTTGCCGCTCAATTGGTTGCACGGCTTGGGCAAGCTGCTGGGTCGGATTATTTTTGTCCTGTCCAAACCCTATGCCGCACGCACCCAGGAGAACTTGCGCCACGCACATCTGGCGGCGGATGAAACCCACTACTCCGCCCTGCTCAACCGGACCATTGCCGAAGCGGGTAAAAGCATCTTTGAGTTGCCGTGGCTCTGGGGCAGACCGCTGCAACAAGTCTGCTCCCAAGTGCAGCGCGGCAAAGGATGGAAGCATATCGAAGCTGGCCTCACCCTTGGCAAAGGCATCATTTTTCTGACGCCGCATTGGGGTTGTTTTGAAGTGAGCAGTTTATATGTGGGGCAATATTTGCCGGTGACCTGTTTATATCGCCCGCCCAAACAAGGCTGGCTGGAAAAAATCATGCGCAAGGGACGTGAACGCGGGCTGGTGCGCCTGGCACCGGCAGATGTGGGTGGAGTGCGCCTGCTTTATAAAGCCCTCAAGCGCGGCGAAGCCATTGGTTTATTGCCCGATCAAGTCCCCAGCCAGGGCGAAGGCGAGTGGGCGGATTTTTTTGCGCGTCCCGCTTACACCATGACGTTGAGCGGACGGCTGGCTCAGTCCAGCGGTGCGACCGTGCTGCTGGCTTATACAGAACGGTTGCCGGACGGAGCCGGATACACGCTGAATTTCGAGCCGCTACCATTGGATTTTTCAAAATCGGTGCCGCTGCAAATCAATACGGCGCTGGAACGCGTGATCGCGAATTCTCCCGCCCAGTATTTATGGAGTTATAACCGCTATAAAATTCCGCGCGGCGTGATGCCGCCCGCCGAGAGGCAATCATGCTGACGCGATTTGGCGTGTTGGTGTTGTGGCTGATTCACTTTCTGCCGTTTCGGGTGCTGGTATGGATCGGCAATGCCTTAGGCGCGCTCCTGTATGTCTTGGCCGGAGAACGGCGGCGCGTGGCGGACATCAATCTGCGTTTGTGTTTCCCCGACATGGACGATGTCCAGCGCGAACAGTTGTTGCGCGCTCACTTCAAAATGTTCGCTCGCGGCCTCATCGAGCGCACGCTGTTGTGGTGGGCCAGCGGGACGCGCATCTCCAGCCTGATCCGTGTCGAAGGAAGAGAACATTTTGATGCGCTGCAAGGCAAGCCTGCCATCTTGCTCACGCCGCATTTTGTCGGCATGGATGTCGGCGGCCAGTGGGTAGCGCAACATACCGATACGGTGTGCATGTATGCGAACCAGAAAAATATTTACCTGACCGGGCTGCTGTTGAAAAAGCGCGCCCGCTTCGGCAATCAGCGCCTCTATTCGCGCCAGCAAGGTCTGCGTCCCATCCTCAAGGGCATGCGCGCAGGCATGCCGTTCGTCTATCCGCCGGATCAGGATCAGGGCGTCAAGGACGGCGCGTTCATTCCGTTCTTCGGCGTGCCTGCCGCGACGATGACCTCGGTGCCGCGCATCGCGCAGATGACTGGCGCAAAGGTCGTGCCTTGCATCACGCGCTTGCTGCCCGGCACAGCGGGATACGTGCTGACCTTTTATCCGGCCTGGGAAAATTATCCGAGCGGCGATGACATCGCGGATACGCGCCGCATGAATGAGTTCATTGAACAGCGGATACTTGAAATGCCGGAACAATATTTCTGGCTGCACAAGCGCTTCAAAACTCGCCCACCCGGCGAAGAAAGGTTCTACTGATGCACTATAAAGACCTGCGCGACTTTATCGCACAACTGGAAAAGCTCGGCGAACTCAAGCGCGTCACCGCGCCGATTTCGCCGCATCTGGAAATGACCGAAATCTGCGACCGTGTGCTGCGCGCACAAGGCCCGGCGATACTGTTCGAGAATCCAGCTGGATCCGAAATGCAAAAATACGGCATTCCAGTTTTGGCGAATCTGTTCGGCACGCCGCGCCGCGTGGCCTTGGGCATGGGTGAAGAATCCACCGCCGCATTGCGCGAAGTGGGCAAGTTGCTTGCGTATCTCAAGGAACCCGAACCGCCCAAAGGATTGAAGGATGCGTGGGAAAAGTGGCCAGTGTTGAAGCAGGTGTTAAACATGTCGCCAAAAATTTTATCCAGCGCGCCTTGTCAGGATGTGGTGTGGGAAGGCAGCGATGTGGACTTGAGCAAACTGCCAATACAAACCTGCTGGCCGGACGATGTTGCACCGCTGATCACCTGGGGTTTGGTGGTCACGCGCGGGCCAAATAAAACGCGCCAGAATCTCGGCATCTACCGCCAGCAGGTGATCGCGCCAAACAAAGTCATCATGCGCTGGCTGGCGCAGCGCGGCGGCGCGCTGGATTTTCAGGACTGGCGCAAGACACATCCCGGCAAACCATTTCCAATCGCAGTGGTGATCGGCGCCGATCCGGCTACGATACTCGGCGCGGTGACGCCGGTGCCGGACAGTCTTTCTGAATATCAGTTCGCCGGATTATTGCGCGGCAGCAAGACCGAGCTGGTGAAATGTCTGGGCAGCGATCTGCAAGTACCGGCCTCTGCCGAGATCGTGCTGGAAGGCGTGATCCATCCTGATGAGATGGCGCTGGAAGGTGGCGGGTACGAAACGGCCCTCGAGGGGCCGTATGGCGATCACACCGGCTATTACAACGAGCAGGAAAAATTCCCTGTCTTTACCATCGAGCGCATCACGATGCGTCGCGATCCCATTTACCATTCCACCTACACCGGCAAGCCGCCCGACGAACCGTCCATGCTGGGCGTGGCGCTCAACGAGGTGTTCGTGCCGCTGCTGCAAAAACAGTTCCCCGAGATCACGGATTTTTATTTGCCGCCGGAAGGGTGCAGCTATCGCATGGCAGTAGTGAGTATCAAGAAACAATACGCCGGACATGCCAAGCGCGTGATGTTCGGCGTCTGGAGTTTTCTGCGCCAGTTCATGTACACCAAGTTCATCATCGTGATGGATGATGACATCGACGTGCGCGATTGGAAAGAAGTGATCTGGGCGATCACCACCCGCGTCGATCCGGTGCGCGACACGCTGCTGGTGGACAACACGCCGATCGATTATCTGGATTTCGCCAGCCCGGTATCCGGACTGGGTGGCAAGATGGGCCTGGATGCCACCAACAAATGGCCGGGCGAGACGCAACGCGTATGGGGTACGCCCATCGTGATGGACGCAGGGGTGAAGGCAAAGGTGGATGCGATGTGGAGTGAGTTGGGTTTATAGAAAACTTTTTTGTGAATGGTCACCTGATTCAGAACTGGTGGCTGGCCTTGACGCCAAACTCGATAGTGTTATTTTTTGGTTCCCAGGCAAGTCCGTAAAGACTGCCGTATCGGTACAACAGTACACTTTCTGATTCAGCGATATTCCAATAGTCTGCATAAGGGCCGATCGCCCAATTGGTTTTCAGATACATGACGCTCAGCTTCAGGCCATAGCCGCTGTGCTGATTGTTCGTTACATCGCTGTATCCCAGCCCCGCATCAGACAAGCGGGTGTTTTGTTTGCCTGCCAGCAGGTGATCATATTCAAGCGTGATTTCCATTCTTGCGCGATCTTTCATTTCCACTCGCTGGATGATACCCACGGGCAAATAAAAATAATTACTTTCGCGTCGGTATCCCCCATTGCCAGTACTGGTAATGCCGCGACCATCGTTATATAGGTAGCGGTAACCGAGTCCGAGATAGGGCGACAGTACAAATGCCTCGTTAATAAACCAGTCTTTGCCAATCAGACCCCTGGCTTCGACATACCAATCAGGCTCCCCGCTTGCGCTGCCAGTGCCATTGCTATTGTAATCAACTGAACCCGACGCAACACGAAGATCGCCGCGTATAAACAGATCGTTCTCAAATACTTTGGTGGCATGTAAATCCGCTCCAATTTTGCTGCCTCTCGCCGACATGAGTCCTGGCTCTTGATACTGGTAGTAGGAAACAGACCACCCAAGGTTATATCCCGTTTGGGTTCTCAGGGTGAGCGGGTCTGCCTTGGCAGTTATCACCGATAGCATCGCAATAATAGTGAATGCTGCAACCATTTTCTTCATGAATTATCCCCATTATTTTTTAGCATTATAAAGTACAAGCTCAAAAAAAGCCGGAGCAAGTCCGGCTTTCTGGTATATCAAGTTGGGATTAAAACTTGAATACGCCACCAATTGAATACAGGTTGGCATCTCCATTCCCATACCCGCCATTGCTATCATTAAATCTATACTTATCCCATGCTAGACGAACACCCACTGTGGAGTTAACGTTGAATTGGCCTCCAAGGCCATAGGTGAAAGCCCGGTTCTTTGTATCAGAACCAGCGAAAGAGCCGCCAGGTTTGCCGGTAATCATCGCATAACCCAGCTTGCCGAACAACGAAAATTGTTCGTTAAACGGATAAGACCCGAGTACCGCCAAATCGAAACCGGTAGACTTGGTGGAATTGGTATTATTTTTAATTTCACCCAGGTTAAGATATTCGGCTTCGACCGCAGCATAAGGACTGATAATATGACCGACAAATACTCCCCAGCCGGTTGCACTTCCGGATCCTAATACAGCATTGTCAAAACTGGTATTGGCAGAACCGGCGCGGATACCTACATACATATGCCTCTCATCCATCATATCTGCCGCAGTGGCAGCAGACGCAACAGCGGACAACAATACAGCGATCGCTATTTTTTTCTTCATGATTTACTCCTATTAGTTAGCAGAAGCAGCTCGAAACAAGACCCCAGTACCAAGCATGCTGAACTCATCATGTTCCTGAAGGAAGATGTAGTCAGTACGGCAACGTACATAACTAATTTCAACTCCATTAATGTCCCATTTGCAGCCATTCAATCAGTGCATTTTGCGCGGGTTGTGCCAGCGCGGCATTAGGATGATTGATGATGAACACCACGATCCATTGCTTGCCGCTGCGCGCTTTTACGTATCCGGCAATGGCTCGCACGCCTTGCAGCGAGCCGGTCTTGAGGTGCGCATATCCTGCCATTCCACTATTTGTGAAACGTTTTTTTACCGTGCCGTCCATGCCTAATATCGGCAGCGAAGCTTCCATTTCTGAATAGAAAGGACTGCGCGTTGCCCGTTGCAACAATTCGGCGAGATGTCCGGCGCTGATGCGCTCCTTACGGGACAAACCCGCGCCATTTTCCAGTACCAATTCCGGAAATTTCAGCTGCTGTATTTTTAACCATTGCTGCATTACCCCGGTACTGTGCGCAATGTTTGCTGGTAGCGGGACGTCCGCAGGAGTCGG
>JBDTPU010000212.1:0-5440 GCA_039932535.1 Gallionella sp.
TGCGTGATACGGTCCACTACGTGCAAAATGATTACGCCAAAAAACTCATCGCCAAGCCGCTGCCGTTGAGTGAACATGAACTGGTTATTTTCTTTGCGATGGTGCAGCTTTGGCAGGCGCTGGCGCTGGGATATCAACGTTGCCTGCAAGCCTATATGGCAGGGGACAAACAACTCGGTAAGCAAGGCGCATTCCTGTGCCAACGTTGTTTGCTGTACAGCGGATTGGCGATTTCCGAGCACTTGCGCGCCGGATACGAATTTGATCCCGCACTATGGCATCAGATGCACGCGTTGTACGCATTTGCCGAAGAGCAGGCGCTGCAGCTTAAAGAAATATCGGATCCCTTGCAGGGCGGTTTGCCCCGCAGCAGTTGCCATAATGGCTATGTAAAAAATTTGCTGACTTGCTATGCGCGGCCAGCGGAACTCACCCGCGCACAGTTGCTGTTACTTGAAATCTGGCTGACCACATGGAGCGAGACGGTTCCCCTTGAGCGCAGCTATACCATCAGCAAAGGGGATGCTCAACCTCTCGCGCTGGATCTTGCCGGTATGCATGGACTGCAGCCGGTTAAACTGGTTGCGCATAGCGACAGCGTGCGTTATTTGGCGATGGTGCCGCTGAGCAAATTGCTGCGCGTCAAAACGATTTTGTTGCAACAAGGCAAAACTCCCCAACAGGTCGAGCTCGGGGGGCAGGGCAGTGCCTACGAATGTATACAGCTACTTACTTTTTTGCATCAATGCTGGTGCGAAGACCACAACACGCGCTTTAGTGTGCGGACGCCGAGTTCGCAAGCCGTCCAGATTAGCCACCATCCGGAAAATATTTATGCCCAGCTGGCTGGCACCGCATTCAAACAAGCCACGCAATTTACGGCCGCAAGCCGCATGGCGCAAAAACAAATCGAGGCCTACGGACGAGTGTTGCAGGACTCGCCGAATAAATCGCGAATGGAAATGGAATTTCCGCTGGAAAACTGGCAATTCGAAAATGAAAGTATTCTGGGCGCAAAAATCCTCCGCATTGACGCGGGTGGCGGACGGCTGAATTACAATCAGTTGCTGGCATTGCGCCCCGTCGGCGCGGAAATTTTCATACTGGCAATTACCGCCTGGGTGAGCATGACGCGCACCGGGCAATTGCGTATCGGCGTGCGTTACCTGCCGGGAACTGTCCATGCAATCGGCCTTTACTCGGAAGATGCAAGCCCGGATGCGGCGGATAAATCCGCGCCGGGATTTTTATTGCAAGCCGTCCCCGCATTGAAGACGCCTCCCAGCCTGATCCTTCCACGCCACTGGTTTAAGCCGGGACGCGTAATAGAAATCCGCCATCAGAATGCTGAAAAACAAAAAGTGGCCATGGGCTTCAGCGTGGAACGCGGGATCGATTATGAGCGTGTCAGTTATCAGTGGACGGAAGACAGATGACGGAGGACAGAAATGTTGTCGCGTCTTCGCCGCGTCTTTATAAAATATGCCACATAGTGGCACAACTCTGTCATCTGCTTTCCGTCATCTGCCTTCTGATTGGAAATACCAGCGCAAATGTGCTGCCCTTGCCTTCTTCGCTTGCCACTTCAAGTATGGCCTGGTGACGCATCGCGATGTGCTTGACGATTGCCAGGCCCAGCCCGGTTCCTCCGGTTTCGCGCGAGCGGCTGCGGTCTACCCGGTAGAAACGTTCGGTGAGGCGCGGAATGTGCTGCGGGGCAATGCCGATGCCGCTGTCTTGCACTGCGAACACCGGCTGGCCGTCGCGCTCGAACCAGCGCAATAAAATTGCCCCTCCCTGCGGGGTATAGCGGATGGCGTTGCTGAGCAAATTGCTGAACGCGCTGCGTAACTCATCATGGCTGCCGAGCAAATTGGCTGCGCTTGTAATCTCTATGCGCAGCGCGTGGTGTGCGCCGCTCAACACCTCGCCATCGCGATAAATTTCATTCAGCAATTCCGGCATATCCACTGCTTCCTCATGCAATGGACTCTGCTCATTTTCCAGTTGCGACAAGGTCAATAAGTCCGCCACCAGATTATCCATCCGCCGGGTTTGCTCGGCCATCAACTGCAAAGCGCGCCGCGCGTTCTCCTGGCTGAGGTCGGGCATGTCCTGAAGATTTTCGACAAAGCCGCTCACGACAGTCAATGGCGTGCGCAATTCGTGCGACACGTTGGCTACGAAATCGCGGCGCATGGCGGCGACACGTTCGAATTGGGTGATGTCGCGACTGATCAACAAGCGCTTGTTGCCGCCATACGGAATGAATTTAATGGACAACACCATGTCGTCGTGACGCGACGGGCGCATCATCAACGGCTTGCTGAAATCAGCTTCGTGGAGATATTCGACGAACTCCGGCTGACGTACCAGATAAGTGATGTCCTGCATGATGTCGTGTTCGGCATCGAGGTCGAAGTGCTGCTGGGCAATCGGGTTGAACCATTCCAGGCGATTCACCTCATTCAAAATCGCCACGCCCTCGGGCAATGCGGCGGTGGCTTGCTGGATATGCCGCAATTCCTCGGCCAGTTCCTGCTTGGTCTGGTTATGCCGTTTGACCATTCTGTATAGTTGGGCAAAGGCCTCTTCCCAGATACCGCCTGCCTCGGGAATGGTTTCGATGCGGGCACCATCATTCAACCATTGCCCAAGCTTGAGCAATTGCCGCGCACGGTATGCCATCAAAATCAGCAACACTGCAACCATGAACAATAGCGCGGGAATAGCCGAGAATATTCCCCATAATAGCAGGGCAACCAGCGTGCTGAACGCCACCGGCAAACTGACTCGTAACCAGAAATCTTGCAAGGTGAGTTTCCTAGATGAAACAACTGATAAAACTACTAGCCATCTGACTAACCCAGCAAAAGACGCTGGGCAAGTCATTGGTTATAGCCATTCGACTGATGAAACTGCTAGCCAATCCACTAGGTTGTCAAAAGACAACAACCAAGTGGCTGGTTATAGGCTGAAATAATACCTCAGCCAAGTCGCTGGTTATAATTAATCGAAAAACGATAACCGCTGCCGCGCACGGTTTGAATCAGGCTATCCATTTTTACCGGCTCCAGTGCGGCGCGCAGGCGGCGGATATGCACATCCACGGTACGCTCTTCGACGAACACCTGCGTGCCCCATACTTGGTCAAGCAATTGCGTGCGGCTATATACACGTTCGGCGTGAGTCATAAAAAAATGCAGCAGGCGAAACTCCGTCGGACCCAATTCGACAGCCTTGCCATTGGCCGTCACGCGATGAGAGGTCGGCGATAACTCCAATCCACCCGCCGCCACTGTTTCGTCCGGCAGCGCCGGGATATGGCGGCGCAACACGGCGCGGATGCGCGCCATCAACTCGCGCGGCGAGAACGGCTTGGTAATGTAATCATCCGCACCGGACTCCAGTCCCAATATCTTGTCGCGTTCATCGCCGCGCGCAGTCAGCATGATAATCGGAATGTCGCGGGTAAGCGCATCGGCGCGAAACTGTTTCGCCAAAACGACACCGCTGATATTCGGCAGCATCCAGTCCAGCAGGATCAAATTCGGCACATTGCCGCGTATCTGCTGCCACGCGCTATCCGCGTCTTCGGCACGCAATGCCTGAAAGCCCGCCTGCATCACATTAAATGCCAGCAGCTCCTGGATCGCCGGTTCGTCTTCCACAATTAAAATTTTCGCGTTCATCATTTTCCTTGCGCGCTCATCGGAGGTTGCAAGGTTATGAAGAATTTGTGACAGGAAGATGACATGCGTTAAATTTGTGTATGTGATGGATGATGATGCGGTTGTTCCGCCACATGTCCGGTATGGCTTGCTGCCTGATGATGCAGCTGGGGGTGTTCGGGTTCTTCCGGCACAGGCGTGCCCACCATATTGGGCAACAGCGAGCCGACTATCATACCGAACGCGCTGGCGAAGAGTCCGGCGAACTGCGCCGGAATGAAAGGATCGTCGGGTCCGAAAATCAGGATAGCGAGCCACACGGAAAGGCCGCAGAAAATTGCCGCCAGCGCACCCTGCGTGGTGGAACGTTTCCAGTAAACCCCGGCAAGCAGCGGTATGAAGGCCATCACCAATGTGATTTGATAAGCGTTTTCGACCATCTTGAAAATGCTGGCTTTGGAATTCATTGCGTAAATAGTAACCAGGATGGTGAACACCACCGTCACACTGCGCATCGCGAGCAGCAGCTTGCGGTCGGCGAGTTTATGTCCCAGCATGGGCTTGAGAATATTTTCGGTAAACGTAACGGAAGGTGCCAGCAGCGTCGCCGAGGCGCAACTCTTGATCGCGGAAAGCAACGCGCCGAAAAACATCACTTGCGCGAACATCGGCGCATGTTTCATCACCAGTGTGGGCAGGATCATCTGTGGGTCGGTGTCGATCAGGTCACTCACCATTTTCGGATCGATCAGTGTCGCCGAATAAGCCAGGAACATCGGCACAAACGCAAACACGAAATACAGGCAGCCGCCGAACACCGTCGCCCAGATCGCGATGCTCTCGGTCTTGGATGACTGCACGCGCTGGAATACATCCTGTTGCGGAATCGAGCCGAACATCATGGTCACCCACGCGGCTGCGAAGGCGATGATCTCCTTGAGATCAAGTGTCGGCCAGAACTCGAATTTGCCCGCCGCCATTGCATGATCCACCACCACACCCACACCGCCCACCATGCCGCTTACCGAGCCGCCGATATACAGCATGCCGAGGACAATAATAATCATCTGCAGAAAATCAGTAACGGCTATTGCCCACATGCCGCCGAAAAAAGTATAGATGAGGATGGTGCCTGAGCCGATCCACATTCCGGCGAGCTTACTGATCTCTCCGGCTGATACCACGTTGAACACCAGACCGAGTGCGGTGATTTGCGCGCCCACCCAGCCGAGATAGGAAATCACGATGGCGATCGTGGTCAGCACTTCGACACTGCGGCCAAATTTCTTTTTGTAAAAATCGCCTATGGTCAGCAAGTTCATACGATACAGCGGAGCCGCGAAAAACAGCCCAACCAGAATCAGACACATCGACGCGCCGAATGGATCGGCCACCACGCCTTTCAGGCCGTCCTTGAGAAATGTCGCGGGAATGCCGAGCACAGTCTCCGAACCGAACCAGGTGGCAAACACCGTCGCGGTAACCATGTAGAACGGCAGGCCGCGCCCGGCAATGGCGAAGTCCCTGGTGTTATGCACGCGGCTGGCGGCATACAGACCGATGCCGACAGAAATGATCCAGTAGGCGATGACGAACCACAGCAGCATAGGTATACCTTTCATAGCCAGGACAGAATGGCGGAAATTGTAGCAGCCCTTGCCATAATGAGCGCGGAATTAAAGGTTAATTAAAGGGGCCACCCATTAGCCATCTTTACGATTCGAAGGTAAACCAGTAAGGACTCCTTCTACATCGACAGACTATTGAAG
>JBDTPU010000213.1:0-3459 GCA_039932535.1 Gallionella sp.
CAATGGCGCGCGGGGCATCGTCAGGCAGGTGCGTGACGCCTTCGAGATTTCCGGCGGTGCCGGTGATGGAAAAATTTTTCAGCGCGGGCATCAGATCTTCAGCCGCTCCACCACGCGCCCGTTTTTCAAATGCTCCTCAATGATTTCATCGAGATCGTGTTCATCCACATAGGTATACCATGTGCCTTCGGGATATACCACGATGACCGGACCTTCTTCGCAGCGATCCATGCAGCCAGCGGTGTTGATGCGGATTTTATTTTCGGAATGGGCAATGCCGAGTTCCTTGACCTTGTGCTTTACGTAGTCGCGCGCTTTTTGTGCGCCGTGGTTGTTGCAGCAGGCGCTGCCGTCTTCGCGTTGATTGGTGCAGAAAAAAACATGCTTGTCGAAAAAACTCATGGCAGACTCCGGAAAGATCGCATTATACTTTTCTGATCCGCCACAGATGGAATATCAGCAGCAAGGGAAAGACCAGCGTGATGGTCTGCGCCAGCCCGTTGTAGTTGAGCAAATGCCGGTAATGCCAGTGGTAGATGGACATCGCGGCGGAAGGTGTGTTGTCGTCAAATACAAAATTGACGATGGCAAAATAGCCTAACGCCGCTGCCGTGCCGAAACCCATCGTCGCCCTGCGTGGCAGCCGCAACGCCGCGAGCAACAGCAATATGCCGAGCAATATTCCCAGCACCGCTTCGCTATTGATCCATAACAACAGTGCCCAGGATTTCAGCAGTAGCGCGGCGGTAATGAATTTCGCCAGCGCCACCACGCTCAATATCACCGGTAAAGCCGTGGTAATTTTGCGCGGCACGCGCAGCACGGTCAGCAACAGCGCGCCCAACATCAGCAGGTTGAGCGTGACAGCGCCGCATTCCCATGCCTTGAACGGTTCAGCCGGCAGCGCGGCGAAGGGCTGGCGCGCCGCTTCGCTGATAAACACATTGCCCAGCATCGGCAGCGACGGGTTGATCTGGCCGAACATCCACAGCGCAAGCAACGCCAGCCCGAAATCCATTTCTTTGCCGTGACGAAACCAATGGCTGCGCCAGCGCGTCAGCCGCGAAAAAAACCAGGTCCATGATGTGATGCTCACCGCCACCACGGCGCCGCTCAATGCGCCCGCACTATTGGTCAGCAAATCCAGATTGGAGCTGGTGCGCATCGGCAAATACATTTGCAGATATTCCATGCTGGTGGATAACAACATGCCCAGACCCAGAGTAAAAATCACGCTGGCAAACACACTAAAACGCGTGCGCAACGTCAGCCCGATCAGCAAGCCGAACGGCAAATAGGCCAGTAAATTGACCACCGCATCGAAGCCGGTATAAGTGAGGGGGAGCGGTGCACGAAGTACTTCGATGAAATTCAGACCTTGTCCGCGCCAACCATAAAAGGGTGACAAGCTTGCATACACAATGAATAGCGTGTAGCCGATAGCCAGCCATGTGCGCAACCTTACGCGGGTATCGATGAAAGATGCTTGCATGTTTGTATGGGTCGCCTTGCCAAACGGTTATGCAAGTTTAACCTATTCGCCCATACCGATACCCCAAGCCGATACCCCAAGCCGATACCCAAGTGAAGTACGCAACTGCCGACAGGGTATAATCGCGCCACTTTTTTCGCTGCACCTCCAATGAATATCCTTTACGAAGAAGACGGCAGTTTCAAGGTCGGCAGCATCATGGCCGACAACACCACATCGCTCCAGATCGAAAGCCTGTCCGGCAAACGCAGCAAGGTCAAGGCGGCCAATGTGATGTTGCGTTTTACCCAGCCCGCTCTGGCCGAATTCATGGCTCAGGCCGAAGTGCTGGCTAAAAGCATCGAGGCAGATTTTCTATGGGAATGTTGCCCGCCGGATGAGTTTGGTTCCGAGCAAATTGCTGCGGAGTATTTTGGACATGCGCCGAGTGCACTGGAAGCTGCTGCGGTACTGATACGACTGCATGGCGCACCGATTTATTTTCACAAGAAGGGCAAAGGCCGCTATCGCGCCGCGCCACCCGATGTGCTCAAGGCCGCGCTGGCCGGAGCTGAGAAGAAACGCCAGCAGTTGGCATTGCAGGCGCGTTACACGGAACAGCTCACACGTTTTGAATTGCCCGCCGAGTTCACCGAACATCTCGCGTATTTGCTCTACAAACCGGATCGCAACACCATCGAGGTCAAGGCGCTGGAAGCGGCCTGCGCCGCGACGCATTTATCCGCCGCGCACCTGCTGCATCGTTGCGGCGCATTGCCGTCCACGCAGGATTACCATTTGCAGAAATTCCTGTTCGAGTATTTCCCGAAAGGTACGGGTTTTCCACCCGTTGAATTAAGTGCGTGGGAGGAATTGCCCTTGGCTAGTGCACAGGCTTTCAGTATCGACGATGCGACCACGACGGAAATCGACGATGCGTTCTCGGTGGAAAAACTGGCCAACGGCAATTGGCGCATCGGTGTGCATATTGCTGCGCCCACATTGGGAATGCCGTGCGACTCGGATGGCGACAAGATCGCGGCGCAGCGCCTTTCCACCGTGTATATGCCCGGACAGAAAATCACCATGCTGCCGGACAGTGTGGTGCAAGCATTTACCCTGTGTGCAGATCGCGTTTGTCCCGCACTGTCGATGTATAACGAGATCAATGGTGAAACGCTGGAGATAGTGGGTCACGAGAGTTGCGTCGAGCGCATCCACATCGCGGCGAATCTACGCCATGACACACTCGAGCCGCTGTTCAACGAGGAGACGCTGGCGGCGGGGAAACTGGATTATCCTTATGCGAACGAGCTGACCTTGTTGTGGAATCTGGTGCAGAAACTGGAAGCAGTGCGCGGCAAGCCTTCCGATAACAGTACGCAAATGGATTACAATTTCCACATCGAATCCGTAGAGCTTGTGATGGAACCACTAGCCATTCGACTAGGTGGGCAAACAACGCCCGCCAAGTCGCTGGTTATGGCCGGGCACCCGAATGACCATGTAAGTATCACGCAACGCCGCCGCGGTTCGCCCATTGACAAGGTGGTTTCCGAGTTGATGATTCTGGTGAACAGCGAATGGGGCAAGCATCTTGCCGAGCACGGCTTCGCCGGTATTTATCGCACGCAGAGCAACGGCAAGGTAAAGATGAGCACGGTTGCCGCACCGCACCAGGGCTTGGGTGTGGCGCAATACATGTGGTCGAGTTCGCCGTTGCGCCGCTATGTGGATATGGTGAACCAGCGGCAGATCATCGCGATGCTGCGCGACGAAGAACCCGTCTATCCCAAAAATTCTCCTGCGCTGTACGCCACGATGCGCGACTTCGATACGATGTATGGAATCTATAATGAATTCCAGCGCAGCATGGAGCGTTACTGGTGTTTGCGCTGGCTGCAGCAAGAAAAAATCGAGCATATTAACGGGATCGTGCTGCGTGAAAATCTGGTGAAACTGGACGGCATCCCACTGATCTTCCGCGC
>JBDTPU010000214.1:0-11875 GCA_039932535.1 Gallionella sp.
ATCGTGCTGCCAGCAAACTCAATGGCATAACCAGTGCCGCCCGCCGTACCGATCTTGCCGATTATCGCCAGCGCGATGTCTTTGGCGGTGACACCCTTGCCCAATGCGCCATCCACCAGTACCTGCATGGCTTTGGTTTTTTTCATCAGCAAACATTGCGTCGCCATCACGTGCTCAACTTCTGACGTGCCTATGCCGAACGCCAGTGCGGCGAACGCGCCATGCGTGCTGGTATGCGAATCGCCGCACACCACGGTCATGCCCGGCAAGGTCGCGCCCTGCTCGGGTCCGATCACATGCACGATGCCCTGGCGCACATCGGACATCTTGAATTCGTTCACGCCAAACTCGACGCAATTACTGTCCAGCGTCTCCACTTGCAAACGTGAAATTGGATCGGCGATACCCTGCGCGCGTCCGGTAGTCGGCACGTTATGATCGGCCACCGCCAGAATAGAAGCGGCGCGCCACACTGGACGACCGGCCAGCTTCAATCCTTCGAAGGCCTGCGGACTGGTCACTTCATGCACCAGATGGCGGTCGATATAAATCAACGCGGTGCCGTCGGCTTCCTGCCGCACCACGTGAGCACTCCAGAGTTTGTCGTAAAGCGTTTGCGCTTTCATGTATTTCGCTACGTTTTAAAGCGTGCGATTATGCCATAAAGGGGGAAACAATAAGCGGCTGCATGAAGGTGAAAATATCAAATAATCAACATTCATTTCGGCTAATCGAACGCATCCATCGACTCCAGCGGCCTGCCTACCGCAAAGCCTTGTGCATAATTTACCCCGATATTGCGCAAGGTATCCACCAAGGATAAATCTTCAACAAATTTGGCTACGATTTTAATATCAAGTTCGTGGCAGGTTTTGCAAAGTGCGCGGACGTAATCGTAGTTATTTGAAATATGCAGATTGCGGATTAAATCACCGCGAATTTTTATGGATCGGATAGACAAGGGCGCAAGATAATGGAAAGACGAAAAACCAACGCCGATGTCGTCCAGAATAAGGCGGCAGCCCAGCTTGGTTATTTCCGCGCTTAAATTGCACACCCGCTCCATGTTTTGCAGAATGACTGTTTCGGATATTTCAATAGACAAGCTGCATGGATCTATCTCACACTCTTTGATCACGTCGCGGATATATTCAATCATGCCGGAATCATCCAAAGACTGGGTGGAAAGATTGAGCGATAGTCGCAATTTATTATTACGCGTCTTGAGCGACGCTATCTTGTACGCAGCTTTCTTGATCACCATGCGGTCGATAGCAATGCTCAGGTCAAATCGTTCTGCAGAGGCCAGGAACAAATTGGGGCTGATAAATTCTCCGTTCTGATCCTGCATGCGCAGCAGGGCTTCATATTCCACCACCTCTTTCGATTCCAGATCAAGCAGTGGCTGATAAAACAAGACAAATTGGTCAGTCTCCAGCGCGCGGCGGATGCGTCCTGCCCAGCGCGTATGTTCGCCGAGATGCTGGACTTCTTGTGACGAGGCGGAATACAGGCTGAAGCAGCCACGTCCGGCATTTTTGGCCTTGTACATGGCTGCATCGGCAAAGGCAGTTAATTCAGTAATATCCAGGGTGTGTTCCGGCAACACGGCTATGCCGATGCTCGCTGAGGCGAACAAGGGTTTGTCGGCAATCGTGACCGGAGTCGTGGCAAAAATTTTGGCCAGTTTGGCGGCTACTTCGCATGCCGCTGCCGATGTTGTTTCCGGAAGTAGCGCCGCAAATTCATCGCCACCCCAGCGGCCGACATAATCGGTTGCGCGCAGCGTTTTCTTCAGCACCTTAGCTACTGCCAGCAAATACTCGTCGCCGCCCAAATGCCCATAAGTATCGTTAATGGCCTTAAATTTATCCAGGTCAATAAACATCAATGCCATCGGACGTTCATAGCGCAATGCATATTTTCCCCAGCGCTCGAATTCCTCCTGGAATCTGCGTCGGCTCAATAAACCTGTCAGGTTGTCATGATCCGCCATATAGGCGACCGCAGCATTCGCCTTATGAGCTTCTTCGAGCGCGGCGGCAAGTTCGGCAGTTCGGGTGGTTACGCGCCCTTCCAGTTCCAGGTTCAATGTTTCAAGCTGCTTCTGATACTGAATGCGTTTCTCGGTGGCTGCTTGCAGTTCTTCTCCCATGCTGTTGAAGCTTTGAGCTACCAGTGTCAACTCGTCTTTCCCCTGCGCCGGTATACGTGCTGAGAAATCGCCTTGCGCAATTTTACTGGCACCTGCACGCAAATGTTCCAGGCTGGTCAGGATGGAGGAAATGAGATAATAGGAGGTGAAGACCAAACCGAGCAGAACAAAAAATACGCTCAACAGGCTGACCCACAGCATTTCCTGCACATTGCTTTCGCTTTCACTCAGGCTTTGTTCAAAAGACAGCGCGGCGGAAAGGTGCTCTCGCTGTAAGGTGCTGGTCAGTTTATTCAATGCAGCCGTCATTCGACCCATATCCGCCATCCCATCCCCTTGCTTAATGCCGATCAGGAGGGAAGCGGCATTCTCTGCGCTGATAAAATAATCATTGAACTCAGCCATGATTTCCCTGGAAATTTCATTTTTTCCGTCGATAGCTGCGACACTCTGTGCAGCTTGGCGAAAAACTTCAGCAGCATGTTGCGCGCGAGTGATTCCTGCTTTCCTGTTGGTATCCAGCGCATCCAGAAAACCTCCCTGGATAACCAGCAGCTCGTCGGACAGCATTTGAATTTTTTGCAGATATGGATAATGGATAGTATCGGTGCGCTGAAGCAAATCATAGGTATGGGACGATGATTTATAGACGAACGCTATCCCGATGGAAAAAATCACCATGGTGATGACCGGGATGCTCCATATTTTTTGTTTTATCGTCATCATGTAAATCCCGAAAACGGTATGAATCAGAAAAAATCAATTCACTTACACGTTTTGCACTTTCGAATTGAATCCGCCATATAAGCCTCGACGCTGGCACGCGTCACCTCGCCCGCCTGATAACTCACCTGCTCGCCCTTGGGGTTATACAAATAGCTGACCGGCAGAACCTCTACCGCGCCGATCTGGGCAGTGATCTTGCGATTCCCCATCACCACCGGATAACTCATGCCATGCGCCTGGACAAAGTCGGCCACTGTTCCGCTCGAACCTGAATCCATTGCAATGCCGATCACCGATAAATCCTTATCCTGATGCGCGTTATGCAGGCTGATCAATTGGGGTATCTCATTCAAACATGGCGGGCACCAGGTTGCCCAAAAATTTACCAACACCCATTTGCCGCGATAATCCGACAAGCGATGGGATTTTCCTTGCATATCCTGGAGCAAAAAATCAGCTGAAAAACTGTTCCCGGAACAACTCAAAAATAATGCAAATAACGTACTGGATAAAATGCATATCCTGAACCTCCGCGAAGAGTTCTTCCTTGGGAGTCTCGAGACTTTCCCCCGAAGCAAATTTTTAATAATCTCAATCATATTAATCATGTTATTCCGGCTCATCCGGGAATCTTTCCATAGTGGGCTGATTATGTTTTGAACCCCGGCTGAAATATATCTCGAGCAAAACAAACACAATGGCAGCACCCAAAAACCATAGCCACCCACTATCCACAGATGAGTCCATCGCATCCGTGGTAGCCATGTAATAGATTCCAAAACCGACCAGCAGACTGAAAATCACTGCCGCGATCATCCACAAGCGCTTATTCACAACATGCTCTTTCAAGATAAGGGTTCATTATTTTATCGAACAGATTTTTGTATCGGTTAATCATGAATCGTGTTGTTCAGATTTATCAGAACCAGCTTCGCCTTTTCCATGATTCGATTCGGCGGCATGACTAAAGTATAGGGCCAGCGCGATCAATGCAATGCTGGCACCCAGATAAACTAAGTCCAGCGGGGTCGTCAGCTTCATGTTGATTGCCTCTTCAAACAACGTGACTATCAAGATCATCAGGATCACTTTGGCCAGGCGGGACTTGAGATCATCCAGGCTGCTGATCACCAGAATCTTGCTCGATGCCTTGCTACCATTCGCCTGATCAATGTCGCTGATAAATAGTTCGTACAGCCCCAGCGAAAAAATCAACATTACCGTGGCCAGCAAATATCCATCCACCACTTCAACAATATGCGACACCGTACTGTCATGCAGTGCCTTGCGTGCTTCGTCAGTCAGATTGGCATCCGCATAATGCAGGGCGTGCCGGAACAGATACACCACATCCACGGTAGCCATGTAAAAAATAGCAAAGCCGGCCAGCAGGCTGCCGATCACCGCCGCGATAATCACAAAGCGGCTATTCCATAATGCACCCTCAAAAACAGCTTCTAAAAATTTCATCGTTTCTCCAATACACCACCATAACCATTACCCATCATAATCGCCTGACATCAAAACGCAATCATTCAGGCCGAATAGCGCTTAAAAAGTTCTTGCAGCGTGATATCCGTACTTTGATCCAGCTGCTCAGCCCAGCCGGCCAGCCATTGCTGCAATGTGCCGTAATTTTGCGTGGCGGATAATTCGCCGCGATCCAGCACGAACAAATGCAATAATTCCGTAGCACGGATATGCTTCATATCGCGCATCAGCAACCAACTGCTTCCTTCGGCTTGGCGCACTATGTCAACGCGCGCCAGCTTTCCGAGAATGTTTTCCAGCGTGTCATAGCCGAGATGCAAAGATTTCGACAGTTGCGGCAAGGTACTCAGTTTGCCCTGTTGTAAATCATGAGCCATGATTCGCAGTATGCGCAGCGCATCCAGCAGTTGAGCGACCGGCTTAGAATGCTGTGCGATGGGCATGCGCCAATACGAAAGTGAAGCGACGATGACGGCGCCAAATAAAACAGTCAGCCAGGATAAATAAATCCACATCAAAAAAATCGGCACGCCGGCAAATGCGCCATACACCAATGTGTAAGTGGTGAAATGGCTGATGAAATAGCCAAATATCCGGCTCGTGGTTTCAAACACCACTGCTGCCCATACTGCGCCAATCAGTGCGTGTGCCCACGGCACATGACGATTCGGCACGATCCTGAACAACAGTGTAAATGCCAGGGCGGTAAACAATACCGGCAATATTTTCAACAGCAAAACGCCGAATGACGAAACAAATTGGGCATGGCCCATGGACAATCCGATCATCCATGAAGTAAGCGATAAGCTCGCCCCAACCAGCAGCGGCGCAATGGTCAGCACAGCCCAGTAAACCACCAGCCGTTTGAGCAGCGGACGAGATTGCCTGACTTGCCAGATGACGTTAAATGCCTGGTCTATGGTCCACATCATCAGCATCGCGGTGACCGTTAAAAAAACAATACCCACCGCAGTGAGGCGTGCTGCGCTCTCGGAAAATTGATGCATATACTGGATAATTGTCCCGGCATTTTCGGGCATCAAATTATTCAGCAAATAAGTTTTAACCTGTTTCGAAAAATCTTCGAATATCGGGAAAGTTGAAAACACCGTCAACACGATGGTGATTATCGGAACCAGCGCCAGCAGCGTGGTAAAAGTCAAACTCGCGGCAGTCTCCGCGCAACGATCTTGTGCAAAACGTGCCACAATAAAACGGAGCAAAATTTGAATATCCTGAAAAATTTTTCGCATGACCCAGCGGTTTCCTTATAATTCGCCTATGGGAGCCCATATGATAACCGACAAAGAAATTCTCATACTGTATTACAGCCAGCACGGCGCAACGCGGCAAATGGCTCAACTCATTGCGCGCGGCGCGGAACAAGTGGCAGGCGTGCGCGCCCGCCTGCGCACCGTGCCGAAAATTTCCACGGTGTGCGAAACAACGGAACCGGCTATCCCCGACAATGGCGCGCCCTATGTGGAATTGCGCGATCTCGAAGAATGTATCGGCTTGGCACTGGGCAGCCCTACGCGCTTCGGCAACATGGCATCTGCAATGAAATATTTTTGGGATGGCACAGGCGGCTTGTGGATGAAGCATACGCTGGTGGGCAAACCCGCCGCGCTGTTCACCTCCACCGGCTCCATGCATGGCGGTCAGGAAAGCACACTGCTGTCGATGATGTTGCCGTTGCTGCATCACGGCATGCTCATTATCGGCCTGCCTTATTCCGAAGTAGCACTTGGCACCACCCAAAGCGGCGGCACGCCTTATGGTGCGAGCCATGTCGCCGGACTCGCCAATGACCAGACGATCAGCGAAGCCGAAAAGCAGCTTTGTATCGCGTTGGGCAAGCGCCTTGCGCTAACCGCCTTGAAACTTTCAGCATGAGGTGACTATGAACAACACTGGGAACAACACCGGGAACAATACCCACGAAGCCAGGCGGATGTTGCGTGCCCATCGCTACGGTGTGCTCAGCACCCTGTCGAAAAAATTCGATGGCTATCCATTCGGTTCGATCACGCCGTATCTGGTGGATCACGACGGCAGCCTGCTGATACTCATCAGCACACTCGCCGAACACACCAAGAATATTTTGCATGATAGCCGCGTCAGCCTGATCGCCCATGACCACAACAATCCGCATATCCAGTCCCAGGGGCGCGTCACTATGGTTGGCAACGCTGCGCCGGAACCTGACCGCGATCAAGCAGGGTTACGCTATTTGCGCTATTTTCCTGAAGCCCAAGCTTACTTCGTGATGCACGATTTTTCCTTTTATCGCATCCGCCCATTGGCGATTCGCTACATCGGCGGATTTGGCCGCATCCACTGGCTGGACATGGAAAATTATGCAGTACAGCCCTACCCTTTAATCGAACAGGAATCCGGCGTGGTCAGCCACATGAATACCGATCATCAGGACACGATGCGAAACTACTGCCAGCACTTTCATCAATTTGAGACGCTGGATGTCGCCATGCTGGGCATAGATATGGACGGCTTTGATGTGCGCGCCGATGGGAAAGTATTGCGCTTTGATTTTGCGCAACCGGTAATGGATGCTCAACAGGCGCGGACGGCGCTGGTTGAAATGGCGCAAGCATCAAAAAAATAGCGTGTTGTATGGAACAACACGCCAGCTAATGAATTAAGAAAGATTAGAAACGGAAACCCAGTTTGACACTGTAAGTCGGTGCTGAACCGGTCTTGTCATATTCCAGCGCAAGATTGGTCACGCCAAAATTGAAATTGCCGCCCACAAAAACTTTATTTTGGCGGAAAGTTTCTTCCTTCAGTCCCGTTGCTGTATCCGGATTGCTGTCAACCCAGACATAGCCTATCCCGGCATACGGAGTAAATATCGCAAAACCTTTGGATATGGATATGTCCAGGTTTTTGGTACTGAATGCCAACTGATTCACGCCGCTTAATTTTGTTATTGCGCCGCGGATACCGACAGCGGGCAAAGCCACGCCGCCTTCAAGTATGGCATAACGTAATTCTCCGCCATACAGCTTGATATTGGTGCTGGGTACAGCGGAGTAAAAAGCACCGATATCAAAATTAAGCGGAAGCCCTTTGTAGATATGCAACTTCGGCACAATCAAGTTGCTCACTGAACTGCCTGTGGCACTAGCCCACTGTGGCGAATTCTGCACTTTAGTCGAGGACACTTCCAGACCCAGATCAAACCCGGTGATGCCTAACGGCGTCGGCGGCGTGATCGCTTTATAACTTAATGCAGAGCCCATATCTTCTGAAAAGACTCTAAAATCAGACTGAGTAAATCCGGCTGTTAGCAGAGTGATGTTGGCCGCCAATACAGGTTGTGTAAAACAGCCCAAGATACAGAACAATGATAAACTTTTCTTCATGATGTAGCCTTTCTAGTAGTTGGCGGTAAGTTACTATCCCAGCATAACGCACTTGTTATTCTGCTGTCCACAACTGCGCTGGATGGGCGCGAATTTACACCGCGTTTTAACTGGCTCGGCGTGACTTCAAAGCTGCGGATGCGCACGCTCCAGCTTGTTATGTAACTTATTAAGCGCATTCAGATAGGCTTTTGCGGACGCCACCACAATGTCCGTATCCGCCCCCTGGCCATTCACGATGCGCCCACCTTTGGACAAACGCACGGTCACTTCGCCCTGCGCATCGGTGCCGCTGGTGATGTTATTCACCGAATACAATTGCAGTTCTGCGCCGCTGTTCACGATCTGCTCTATTGCCTTGAAGGTCGCATCCACCGGTCCGCCGCCTTGTGCATCGGCCTGATGTTCGGCGCCATCCATGCTCATTACCACGCGCGCAACAGGCATCACGCCGGTTTCGGAATGCGCGCCCATGGCCGCCAGGCGATAATATTCGCTGACCTGCGCCCCGGCTTCATCGCTGACCAAAGCCTGCAAATCTTCGTCGAAAATTTCATTCTTACGATCGGCCAATTCCTTGAAACGCTGGAACGCGGCATTGAAGGCGGTTTCCGAAGGAAACTCGATATTCAGCGCGGTGAAGCGCTGGCGCAATGCGTTGCGCCCCGACAGTTTGCCCAAGGATAATTTGTTGGCATTCCAGCCCACCTCTTCGGCACGCATGATTTCGTAAGTCTCGCGATGCTTGATCACACCATCCTGATGAATGCCGGACTCATGCGCAAACGCATTTGCGCCGACGATCGCCTTGTTCGGTTGCACCGGATAACCGGTGATGCTGGAAACCAATTTGGAAGTCGGCACAATTTGAGTCGTGTCGATGCGTGTATCGAGGTTGAAAATATCGCGGCGAGTTTTCACCGCCATCACGACTTCTTCCAGCGAGGCATTGCCGGCGCGTTCGCCCAATCCGTTGATCGTGCATTCCACCTGGCGCGCTCCATTCATCACCGCAGACAAAGAGTTCGCCACCGCCAATCCCAGATCGTTGTGACAATGCGTGGACCAGATGACCTTGTCCGAATTCGGCACGCGCGCGATTAACTGCCTGATGCGCTCGCCCCACGCGGCAGGAATCGAATAGCCCACCGTATCGGGCACATTCAGTGTCGTGGCTCCGGCCTGTATCACCGCATCGAACACGTGCACCAGAAAATCCATATCCGAACGCACCGCATCCTCGGCGGAAAATTCCACATCGTCGGTATATTCCAGCGCCCACTTCACCGCGCTGATTGCGCGCTCCACCACTTGATCCTCGGTCATGCGCAACTTGTGCTGCATGTGGATAGGACTAGTGGCGATGAAAGTGTGAATGCGCCCCGACTTGGCCGACTGGATGGCTTCACCAGCACGGCGCACGTCGTTCTCGATCGCACGCGCCAATGAACATACCGTGGAATCTTTAACGATAGTCGCAATCGCTTTCACCGACTCGAAATCGCCTGGGCTGGCCGCAGCAAAGCCTGCCTCGATAATATCCACGCCCAATTTTTCCAGTTGGCGAGCAATACGTATCTTCATTTCACGGGTCATCGCCGCGCCGGGACTTTGCTCGCCATCGCGCAAAGTGGTATCAAAAATTATTAATTTGTTCATGTTGCACTCCAATGCAAAAATAGATTTAGGCTGCGGTACCAAATGGTTGCCGCGCTCGCTTCAAAACTTGTGGGGTATGATTAGCGCGCGCCGCGCAGCAGCAGCGCAGCCAACAGGCTGAACGTGGAATGGAGTCTTGCGATGTGGGCGGAGAAGTGCATGGCTGTAAATATAACGGCTTTTATCACCTCACGCAATGGGGATTATTTTATTGTTTTATTCTGGCGTTTACGCCAAACCCACAACACATAGCCGGACAGGGAATAACACATGAACAAGCCGAACAACACGCCGGGCGGGTAGCTGGAAATAAAAATGAAAAACAATGCCGCCATAAAGATCATCATGAACGGCACGCTTTTGCGCATGTTGAAATCTTTGAAGCTGTAGAACGGCAGGTTGCTGACCATGCTCAATCCGGCAAATACGGTGAGTCCGCAGGCGTACCAGCGCAACGCTTCACCCGAGATTTCGTAGTCATGCATCACCCAGACAAACCCGGCAATGAGTGCCGCTGCCGCCGGACTGGGCAATCCCTGAAAATAGCGTTTGTCCACCACATCAATATTGGTGTTGAAGCGCGCCAGACGCAACGCAGTCGCCGCACAATAAATGAAGGCTGCAAACCAGCCCCATTTCCCCAGCCCTTTTAATGCCCATTCGTAAATCACCAAAGCGGGTGCCACACCGAACGAAACCATATCGGACAGGCTGTCGTATTCCGCGCCGAATTCGCTTTGCGTATGGGTCAGGCGAGCTACGCGACCATCCAGGCCATCCAGCACCATGGCGATAAATATGGCGACCGCGGCAAATTCAAACCGGTTGTTCATCGCCTGCACAATCGCATAAAAACCCGCGAACAGCGCGCCGGTGGTAAACAGGTTGGGCAACAGGTAGATGCCGCGCTTGCGCAGATTTAACGGTTTACGATGATTAAATTGGTCCATGCGCCTAGACTAACAGTGATGAGGAAGTTTGTTGGTAAAAAGTGAAAGGTGAAACCGGTTTTGCTGCTACGTTTCACTTATTCACTTTTCACGTTTCACTAGTTTTTAGACTGATCCACCAGCTTGTTCTTGCTGATCCACGGCATCATCGCGCGCAACTGAGCGCCAACTGTTTCGATTGGGTGTTCGGCGTTCAAACGGCGGCGCGCGGTCATTTCCGGATAGTTGCTGCGGCCTTCCTGGATGAAGCGCTTGGCGTAATCGCCGTTCTGGATGTTCTTCAATGCTTCTTTCATCGCGGCACGCGCCTGATCGCCGATCACGCGTTGGCCGGTGACATATTCGCCGTATTCGGCGTTGTTGGAAATCGAGTAATTCATGTTGGCGATGCCGCCTTCATACATCAAGTCCACGATCAATTTCAATTCATGCAGACACTCGAAGTAAGCCATTTCCGGCGCATAGCCCGCTTCGGTCAGGGTTTCAAAACCCATTTTCACCAGCTCCACTGCGCCGCCGCACAATACCGCTTGCTCGCCAAATAAATCCGTCTCGGTTTCTTCGCGGAAATTGGTTTCGATCACGCCACCCTTGGTGCCGCCTATGGCTGCGGCGTAGGACAGCGCCAGATTTTTAGCCTTACCGGATTTATCCTGATACACCGCAATCAAGGACGGCACACCGCCGCCTTTCAGATACTCGGAGCGCACGGTGTGGCCGGGACCTTTAGGCGCAATCATGATCACGTCCATATCGGCACGTGGTATGACTTGGTTGTAATGCACATTGAAGCCATGGGCAAACGCCAGCGTGGCGCCTTGCTTCATATTAGGCGCGACTTCTTCGTTATAAACCTGCGGAATATTTTCGTCCGGCAACAGCATCATCACGATGTCAGCGCTTTTCACTGCCGCTGCGACTTCACTGACTTTGATACCGGCACTTTCTGCCTTCTTCCACGACGCCCCCTCCTTGCGCAATGCAACGGTCACATTCACACCGGACTCTTTCAGATTCTGCGCGTGGGCATGGCCTTGGGAACCATAGCCAATAATAACCACTTGCTTGCCCTTGATCAGGGAAAGGTCTGCATCTTTGTCGTAATAAACTTTCATGTTGTTCTCTTTCGTAAAATTAAAGTTTCAAAATTCGTTCGCCGCGCCCGATACCGGATGCACCGGTGCGAACCGTTTCCAGTATCGCATCACGCCCGATCGCACGCAGGAATTCATCCAGTTTGGCGCAGGTATCGCTCAGTTCAATAGTACAGGTACGATCTGAAGTATCAATGACGCGCCCCTGAAAATTTTGCGTGATGCGCTTCAGCTCCTCGCGCGGCGCGCCTTCAGTGCGCACCTTGACCAGCATCAGCTCGCGCTCCAGGTGTTCGCCTTCATTCAGATCCATCACCGCTGCCACATCGATCAATTTATTGAGCTGCTTGTTGATCTGTTCGATGACCGCATCCGAACCGCTGGTGACGATGGTCATGCGCGACAAGGTCGGGT
>JBDTPU010000215.1:0-2081 GCA_039932535.1 Gallionella sp.
CATTGCTGCATCCTTTCGATGGCGCTGCGGGTAATTACAGTGCGGAAGCGCAGCACTATGCCGACGGCAAGGAAGTGGGTGTGCCCTGTAATTTCAGAGCCATGGATGAAGGCTACCGTTTTATTTTGCCGGGTGCGGAAATACGCGGCTATAGCGAAGATCAGAATTTAACTGCGAGCGAACTGGCCGCACGTTATCCGATGTTCGCGGCACGGCTGGCATTGAATGACCGCACGCCAAACGGCAGTTGTGCAGAATGCAAAATCATCGGTCAGCGTCTGGATATTCGTGGCCGTCAAAACTCGGCCGAATTGAAAGAAATGTTACTGGGGGGCAAAGTATTTCAGTATCTTTTCGTCCGTGAAGTGTTGATGGAATCGCCTGCGGGCGGCAAAATCGCGCCGGAACAAACTCCCGCTCAGATATGCCGTTGATACCCGAATCCAGGTTTTGCAAATCCAGCACGAGCCATGCGCTGATGTTTTGCCTGGTGCTGCTGGCTTTTGGCGCAGCGTTTTACAAAATTGCTCATCATCCGGCGGCGGCGCTTTTTCGAATGCCCACCAGCTTTGAGAATGAGGGCGTGCAGAAATCGGGCGGCTCACCAACCCGCAATGCAGAACCTGATATTCGCACTCACTTCGTTTCCACCCAACAAAATATTTCTACTCACGCAGCTTCACTGGTTGAGCTGAACGACGGGCGCCTGCGTGCCTTCTGGTTCGCCGGCAGCCGCGAAGGCGCACAAGATGTAGATATACGCAGTGCGGTATTCGATCCTGCGAAAGATTCATGGGGCCCGGAACAGAGCATCGCGAATCGTGAAGACACACAACGCGCGCTGCTGCGTTATGTGAAAAAGCTCGGCAACCCGGTGGCACAACGTGCATCGGACGGCACGCTGTGGTTGTTTTATGTAACTGTTTCGCTGGGCGGCTGGGCGGGCAGTTCGATTACCGCGATCACATCTAGCGACGACGGCACAAGCTGGAGTCCTGCGCGGCGATTGATTACCTCGCCATTCATTAATATCAGTACGCTGGTAAAAGGCACACCGTTCTTGTATAGCGACGGCACGATGGGACTGCCGATTTATCACGAGTTCATCGGAAAATTCGGCGAATTGCTGCGCGTCAACAGCCACGACGAGATCATCGACAAACAGCGGCTGAGTTCCGGAAAATCCACGCTGCAACCTGTAATGCTGATAAAAAATCCGCAACAGGCATTGGTGCTGATGCGTCGTTCTGGATACAGTCCGGCGCGAGTAATTGCGACTGCCACGAACGATGCCGGGCAACATTGGAATTTTCCTGCGGAGACCGCGCTGGCTAACCCTGATGCAGCAATTTCTGGTGTCACATTATCGGGTGGGCAAATTTTAGTTGCACTGAATAATCTCGAGGAAGGCCGCGATGCGCTGTCACTGGTGATTTCAGCAGATGGTGGAGCCACCTGGAAAACGATTTACCAATTGGAAGACCAGCGCGGCCAGCCGATTGAACTGGCGCGCTATCTGCAAACCGTCGGTGAATTAGCAAAAACTACCGAGGCGTGCATCACCGACGCAACAGGCTATGCGAAATCCGCACAGCGAAATAAATGCGCGGCGCAAACCTGCGCTTTTGAATTCTCCTACCCTTATTTGATCCAGACGCACAACGGCGATTTCCACCTTGTCTACACCTGGAACAGAGGCTTCATCAAACACGTCCAGTTCATCAGTGCATGGCTGGATCAGCGCATGAAAAAAATTGGCCATGATTAATTTCACTGACTTGACCGGACTGGCAAGTGTAGCCAGCGCGACAGCCGCTTGTTTGCTGCTGTTGCCGGGCGTTACCCGGCTCGCCAAATCCCGTCTGGCGTGGTTGCTGGGGACGATGTTTGTACTGATGCTCATTCCATTCCACGGAATGCCGCTGGCCGCTTATGTGCGCGGCGTGACGGGCGACTTGAGTATCACTACGCTGATATTGTTATGGTGTGCGTTGTTGCAGCCATGGTGTGTCTGCGTTACCAAGACCAAACATAACTTTGCACTGTTGATCTTGATCGCTCTCGCTGCACTCGCGTTCTAT
>JBDTPU010000216.1:0-2331 GCA_039932535.1 Gallionella sp.
CTGCCTGCGAAGTGTACCGCGCTAAAGCCTACCGTTGCGAACTCGTTCCCAATACGGGCGAAGGTACCAAAACTGAAGCGCAATATTTTGCTTACATCGCTTACGACCTCGACTTGTTCGAAGGTGGCTCCATCGCTAACCTGACTGCGTCCATCATTGGTAACGTGTTCGGTATGAAAGCGGTAAAAGCTCTGCGTCTGGAAGACATGCGCATTCCTGTTGCTTACCTGAAAACTTTCCAGGGTCCGGCAACCGGCGTAATCGTTGAGCGTGAGCGTCTGGACAAGTTTGGCCGTCCGCTGTTGGGCGCAACGACTAAACCTAAATTAGGTTTGTCTGGTCGTAACTATGGTCGCGTGGTTTACGAAGCATTGAAGGGTGGTCTGGATTTCGTTAAAGACGACGAAAACATCAACAGCCAGCCGTTCATGCACTGGCGTGATCGTTACCTGTATTGCATGGAGGCGGTTAACAAGGCCTCTGCTGCAACCGGCGAAGTTAAAGGTCACTACCTGAACGTGACTGCTGGCACCATGGAAGAAATGTACAAGCGCGCTGAATTCGCAAAATCGCTGGGATCAGTCATTATCATGATCGACCTGGTCATCGGATACACCGCGATCCAGTCCATGGCATTGTGGGCGCGTCAGCACGACATGATTCTGCATTTGCATCGCGCGGGTAACTCGACTTATTCACGCCAGAAAAATCACGGTATGAACTTCCGTGTGATCTGTAAATGGATGCGTATGGCCGGCGTGGATCACATCCATGCTGGTACCGTCGTTGGCAAGCTGGAAGGCGATCCGCTGATGATTAAAGGCTTTTACGACACGCTGCTCGACACGCACACACCGCAAAACCTGCCGCTCGGTCTGTACTTCGAACAAGATTGGGCATCACTGAATAAGTGTTTGCCGGTTGCCTCCGGTGGTATTCATGCAGGTCAGATGCACCAGTTGCTGACCTACCTCGGCGATGATGTAGTGTTGCAATTCGGTGGCGGCACGATTGGTCATCCACAAGGTATTCAAGCCGGTGCGGTGGCAAACCGTGTTGCGTTGGAAGCGATGGTATTGGCGCGTAACGAAGGCCGTGACATTTGGAACGAAGGCCCGCAGATTTTGCTGGATGCCGCTAAATGGTGTGGTCCGCTGAGAGCCGCGATTGATACGTGGAAGGATATTTCCTTCAACTACGAATCAACCGACACTCCTGACTTCGTGCCTCTCGCCACTGGCAGCCGTTAATTTATCAGACTAAGGAGAATTAATTATGATGACCAATCCAAATGGCATCGTCACCCAAGGGCAGTTTTCATTTCTGCCCCCGCTGACCGATGCTCAAATTACCGCCCAGATCAAATACGCGTTGAAAAACGGCTGGGCGCTCGGCGTTGAGTACACCGATGATCCACATCCGCGCAACACGTATTGGGAAATGTTTGGCAATCCAATGTTTGATTTGAAAGATGCTGCGGGCATATTGATGGAAGTCAATAACTGCCGTAAAACTTTCCCAAATCACTACATCCGCGTTACTGCATTTAGTTCGCTACGCGGGGTGGAAAGCCCGACCATGTCCTACATCGTCAATCGCCCCAAGAAAGAACCCGGCTTTGGCCTGGTGCGTCAGGAGGACGATGGCCGTAACATACGCTACACGATCCATTCTTATGCGACTGACAAGCCTGAAGGTGAGCGGTATTAATTAGCCTTGCTTAAAGGCGGTGTTTAAAAACCGCTGTAAACGTAGTGAAAAATGGCGGGCGCATTAAACGCCCGCCATTTTTTTCAACGTGACTTATTTTAACAACGCATTTTAAAAATCTACTGGAGAATTCCATGAACGAAACAGACCCACTGCATGCCATATTGGCGGACGATGCACCGGTTAATCTGGAAGCGGAATTTGAAGCCTCTAACGTAAAAGAAGTGCTCGACAAGCTTGACCGTGAGCTGATCGGCTTGAAGCCGGTTAAAACCCGCATTCGTGAAATCGCGGCGCTGTTATTGGTAGATCGGTTGCGCAAACAATTTGCGCTCACTTCCGCAACTCCCACGCTGCACATGAACTTTACCGGCAACCCCGGCACCGGCAAGACCACTGTGGCCATGCGCATGGCCGAAATTTTGCATCGCCTGGGCTACGTGCGCGAAGGCCATCTGATTTCCGTTACACGCGATGATCTGGTGGGTCAGTATATTGGCCACACCGCCCCCAAAACCAAGGAAGTCATCAAAAAGGCCATGGGCGGCGTGTTGTTCATCGACGAAGCTTATTATCTGTACAAGCCCGAAAACGAACGCGACTATGGCGCAGAATCCATCG
>JBDTPU010000217.1:0-2413 GCA_039932535.1 Gallionella sp.
TGCCGCGCCCTTTTTGATACAGCATGCCGAAGCGATAGTGCGGCGGCTTTCTCCGTCGGCATGGATGGATAGTGCGGTGCTGATACATCAGATCGCCGTAAAAAGCATGTCCCGCGATGCGCACATTATCATCTGTGGTTACGGACGTAGCGGACAGGCTTTGTCACATTTTTTGACCCGCGAAAATCTTCGCTTCATTGCGCTTGATCTTGACCCGCGCCGGGTACAGGAGGCTGCGGATATCGGCGAAAGTGTGGTGTATGGAGACGCCGCCAAGCGCGAGGTGCTGCTCGCCGCCGGGCTGATGCGCGCAAAAACCTTGGTGATCACCTACAACGACAAACATTCCGCGCTCAAGATTTTGCATCATGTAAATCAACTGCGCCCCGATTTGCCGGTGGTAGTGCGCACTGCCGATGATACGCATATCGAAGAACTCAAAAAAGCCGGTGCCGCCGAGGTGGTGGCGGAAGTGACGGAAGGCAGCGTGATGCTGGCTTCGCAGGCGCTGCTGATGTCCGGCGTGCCGTTGAACCGCGTGATACGCCGTGTTCAGGAAAGCCGCGCCGGGCGTTATGCGGCGTTCAATGGCTATTTCCGCACTGTCCAGAATAATGGCAATGAAAATGAAAGTTTGCAGCCGCGCTTTTCAAGTGTGTTACTCAAAGAAAATTCTGCAGCGGTGGGCAGAAAATTGGGTGAGCTTGGTCTGGCCGAATTGAGCGTTGAAGTGAATGCCGTGCGTAGACGCAATGTGCACGGCGCGCAACCGAGCGAAGAAATGTTGCTGCAGGCTGGGGACATATTGGTGCTGCTCGGCTTGACGGAAGCGTTGCAGGCGGCTGAGTCGCGGTTGCATAAAGGGCAATAAAAAAGCCCGCCGAAGCGGGCTGGGTCACGCCGGGTGAACTGTATTAAATTCCCATGCAGACGGTGTAGGAGCTGCCATCTACAATGGCCGCTGTTGCTACGGATTTACTGGCAACAGTCGGATCATTGACGCGCATTGAACCTGTATCAGTGTTGCCGTCGTCCATGGTAGTGTCGAGTTGTTTGACGTATTTGCCCAAAATGCCTTGCGAGCAAATGATGTAGGTTCCTGTCATGGCACCAGCTGCGCCTGCTGCGTTCTGGGTAATCGTAACGAATGTGCCGTTGTTGCTTTGGATGCCTATTTCACCACCTGCCGCATTCACAGGTTTATAACCATCACCGACAGCTGGAGCAGCTGGGATTATGGTAGGCCCAGGAGCAAGCCCCGCCAAGCGTACATGCTGCCAGAACAAATAACTCTCGTCAGTATTGGTAAGAGAATTCCAGAGGCCATCCACCACACCATTGCCTTGTTTGGTTGCTGGGGTAGTAGCCAGCGTACCAGCTACATGAGTCACTGCACCGGTATCATCCCCCGGCAAAGCCTTGAATTTATCCTGATAGCCGTAGATAAACACTGGGATGTTTCTGAAGTCAGTGGCGAGGTTTTTCACCTTGGCGCTATTAATGAGCTCTTGCCCTTTAAGTACCCCACCGAGCAGCAGCCCGATAATCACCAGTACGATGGCGATTTCGATCAAGGTAAAGCCGGATTGATTTCGTTTCATTATAATAATCTCCTGTTGTTATGTGTACCACATTCCATTTACAGCAAAGGTTGTGCCAATGCTCCACGGATATTTTTGGGTTTAGCCCCCAGCGCAGCGGGAACCCATTAAATTCAGCCATTCTACTGGAATCATGGCGATCATGAGATACTCGACAGAGAATGATGTGCGACTTGACTGAAATGGTTTTGACGAGATGTTAACAGGTGATGACGAAATGCCGACGCTGAAATGAAAATAGCGAATCATTTGTACAGTGGTCGCTGGTTGTTGCCGATCATGCTGGGGCTATTGCACGGAGCACTGCTGGTGGGTGTGGAGAGTCCGTGGGTGCATCCGCTGTTGCTGACTCATTTTGGCTTGTTCCTGCTTTGGCAGCCGCTGTGGCGCGGCGAACGTGCGGTGGGGCGTGGCGCATTTATATTCATCGCGCTGGCAGCGGCGGCGGCAATGTTCTGGCTGAATTGGTGGATCATCGCTTTTTGGTTAACCGGGGTGTTTGGTTTGGTCGGTGCACGCGTGTTCACTTTCCGTGATCGCTGGATGCCTTTGTTATATCTGTCGGTGATGGTCTACCTGCTCGCGGTGTTGTTGCTCTGGGTAGTGCCGAATTTATTTGCGGTCCAATCCACTCTTGAGGCCGGGCGCATCCTGACATGGTATGTGCTACCGCTGTTGTTATTGGTCATGCCCGTCTTTCCGGTTAGCAAGGAGCAGACCGAAAGCACGCAGACGGTGGACTTCATTTACAGCTTGTTGCTGTTCATGTTACTGACCTTGGTGGTGCTGGGCAGCTTGGCCTTCATGACTTT
>JBDTPU010000218.1:0-7877 GCA_039932535.1 Gallionella sp.
GTCGCAAATCAGCGCGCCGCGCGTGGCATTGATCGGCGATGCCGCACACAATATGCATCCGCTGGCGGGGCAAGGGGTGAATGTCGGCTTTCGCGATGCGCGCCAACTGGCGCAGATACTGATCGAGCGTGGCGCTCAACACGACTGCGGCGATGCGCAATTACTGCGCCGTTATGAACGAAAACGCAAAGAAGATATCTATACGATGCAGGCGATGACCTACGGCCTGAAAAATCTGTTCAATAATGACGTTCCGCTGTTGCGCACGCTGCGCAATGTCGGCCTGAGTGCCACCAACCGCATCACCCCGCTGAAAAAAATGTTGATGCAACACGCCCTGAATTGAACCCGCTACTTCTACCTGAAAGTAATCAGCCATGAAAATACTGTTCACCTTATTTCTGTTCACCGTGTTATCTGCCGCCGCGCACGCCGGAGAGAATGAAATTCGCAACTCTTTGCAAAGCAAATTCCCTGGCATCGGCAAGATCGAACACATCGTCAAAACGCCTTATGCCGGATTGTATGAAGTAGTCATCGACGATCAGCTTTTATACACCGATGCGCAGGGACAATATCTGTTTGAAGGCAATGTAATCGAAGCAAGCAGCCATCGGGATTTAAGCGGAGAACGCCGCCGGGTCTTATTCGCGATCGACTTCAATAAATTGCCACTCGATCTGGCCATTAAAAAAGTGAAGGGCAACGGCAAACGCAAGCTGGCGATTTTTACCGATCCCAATTGCAGCTTTTGCAGACGGCTGGAAAAGGAGCTGAGCCGGGTCACCGATGTCACGCTGTATTTTTTCCTGTATCCGATTTTCCCCGGTTCGGATGAAATCGTGCGCAATGTGCTGTGCTCAAAAAACCCGATCAAGGCATGGGACGACTGGATGTTAAGCGAAATCACCCCGGCGAAAATAATGTGCGCTACCCAGACAGAAAAAGTCACTGCACTGGGCCAAAAACTTCACGTTAACGGCACACCCAATCTGATTTTCGGTAACGGCATACAATCCCCCGGATATTTACCGGCTGAAGAATTGGAAAAAAACCTGAACGCATTGGCTCAAAAATAATGTCATGAGTTCATCGGCGAAAATTTCTCAGCAATTGCTCTATCAAGCCATCCACGAATCCAAAGATTCAATTGCCCTTGTCGATGCGCGCAAGGCTCATTTCCCATTGATCTTTGTCAGTAAAGGTTTTGAGAATATGACCGGCTACAGCACTGCTGAAGTGATCGGCAAAAATTTTCTGCTGTTTCAGGCTAGCGACACCAATCAATCCAGGTTTGCTTTTATCCGCGGTGCCATCAATGAAGGTGAACCGTGTGTGTCTACTTTGCGCAATTTTCGCAAGGATGGATCGATGTACTGGAACGAACTCAGCATCGCTCCGGTGCATGATGAAGATGGCATGCTCACTCATTTCATCAGTATCCAGAAAGACATAACCGCCAAAGTTTTGCTGGAACACCAGCTGCAAACCCTGACCAACATTGATCCGGTGGCCGGTATCAGCAATCGCCACCACTTCGAGGAGCGATTTTCCGACTTGCTCTCCATCGCAAAACGGATCCAAAGCGAGATGTCCGTGGTACTGATTAATTTTGATTATCTTACGCAATTCAATGAGTGCTATGGGCAAGCGCTGGGCGATGAATGTCTGCACAAAGTGGGCAATTGCATCGCCCAGTCATTCCGGCGTACGTCGGATTGTGCCGCGCGATACAGTGGCGAAGAATTCTCCGTGGTGTCCTTTTCATCCAATCTTGAAGGATTGCATAAACATCTCCAGCAGCTTTGCGAACGGGTACGTTTACTCGATATCCCGCACAGCGATTCCCCTCACGGAATCGTGACCATTACCATCGGCGGCATTCAGTGCAAGATCGGGCAGGACACTACGCAAGAGGGGCTTATCGGGCAGGCCAATATTAAATTGCTGGCCGCTAAAAACAGTGGGGGCAATGGTGTCAATCTGCTTGACTAAAATATTCACCCGGTCGGGAACGCAAAAAGTACATTACGCTCCAATCGCCTATATTTTAATTTCTGGATCAACTTGACCGACACCCGTTATTTTTATCGCGATCTGCCTGCGCTCGATACGTTTTCGGAAGCAATGGAAATTCGCCGGCATGCCTCTATTCCGGAGGATTGGTGGATCGTGATTGCCGATGTGATCGGCTCGACCAAAGCGATTGAGGCAGGTAATTACAAAAAGGTAAACACCGTCGGCGTCGCCTGCATTGCGGCCGTAGTCAATGTTGATCGCAGTATTGATATCCCATTCATGTTCGGTGGTGACGGTGCTTCTTTTGCGGTGCCGGATCATTTGGTTCAGCCGGTTATTGCCGCCTTGCGCGGTGCGCAAAGACTATCCAAGCTAAGCTTTGGTCTTGAGTTGCGGGTGGGACTGGTGAATGTCGGAGATTTGATCAGAGAAGATTTCTGGGTAAGCGTGGCCAAGGTTCGTCTTTCCAAACACATGACACAATCGGCTTTTTCCGGGCGCGGCTGGAATGAAGCAGAAAAGCGGATCAAAACGCCAAATGCAACCGGCGTACTGATCGTTCAGAAAAACGCGGGGGCCGCTGAAGCGAGCTTTGAAGGATTTGAATGTCGCTGGCAGGAAGTGCCTAATTTTCACGGACACAAGCTTTCCTTGCTGGTCGCAGCGATGTCAAATGATCCCGCTATCAATCTTGCAACCTATCAAGACGTCACTGACAAAATCCAGGCCATTTATGGCGATGTGGTGAACTATCATCCCCTGCAGCCTCAGCGTATGCGCCTGACATTCAGCCCCAGCGCACTACTCCACGAGTGGCGAGTTCGCTCTGTCAATTTAAGCTGGTGGCAACAGCCGGTCTATTTCATCAAGATGCTTTTCCTGAATCTTGCCGGGGCTTATCTTATCGGGAACAATATGGATACCGAAGCTGTGCGCTGGAGCCAGTACCGTGACGAGCTGGTAGACAATTCGGATTTTCGCAAATTTGACGGCATGCTGCGCATGATCATGGACGGTAACGATGCACAAGCGGCACAACTGGATCAATATCTTGATTCGCAATTTCGTGCCAGACGGCTGGTATATGGCATGTATAAATCCAGAGAAGCGCTGGTAACCTGTCTGGTGCAATCTTACAACGGCAATCATTTGCACTTCGTGGATGGCGGCGATGGCGGCTACGCCCTGGCTGCAAGCGGACTCAAACAACGACTTAAATCTTTCAATAGCGCAAAAATATTTGTCATGGATCATTATCGTGTTTAGGGAAACGCTGATCAAGTCCGTTCGTGGTGAGTGTTTCCCGTTCGCACCCCTCGATACACCACGCTGCGCGCGGCACTCGGGGCGAACGGGAAATGCCTCGCAGAGGTTCTCGCACCCTTTGGGTGTATCGAACCACAGTTTTGGACTTTCAATAGCGTAAACAATCCGACCCTGGCCAATATGGCGGCGAGTTAGGGAAGCCGTTAACAGTGGCTGCGGTTTGAAAATAAACCGTGGTACGTTTCCGAATAAACTTTAAAGGGAAACCATGAAGAAAATTGCAATCGTAATATTTTTGCTGCTCAGCGCAACAGCTTGCACAGTCGCCAAAGCACCGCCACCGGTGGTAGAGCGTCCACCGGCAAAGATCGCGCTCGCATTGGGCGGCGGTGCTGCACGCGGCTTTGCTCACGTTGGGGTGATCAAGGCGCTGGAGGCTCAGGGCATCTCTCCCGATATTATCGTTGGCACCAGCGCCGGCTCTGTAGTCGGTGCGCTCTATGCGGCCGGGTTAGACGGCTTTCAAATACAGGAACTGTCCATGACGATGGAGGAAGACCAGGTTATCGACGGCTCCGGTATGTACCGATGCATTGCCGAGACCGTGGTCTCGGATAAACGGGGTTGCATCAAGGGGCAAGCACTGCAGGATTTCGTTAACAGAAACGTCAAAGACCGCCCGATAGAAAAACTCAATAAAACTTTTGCTGCTATAGCAACCAACCTGAGCACCGGTGAAATGATGATATTCCGCACTGGCAATACCGGCCTGGCAGTTCGCGCGTCATCTTCCGTGCCGGTGTTTTTCCAGCCTGTGACAATCAACGGCCAGGATTACGTGGATGGGGGTCTGGTAGCGCCTGTTCCGGTAAGCGTAGCTCGCACGATGGGTGCAGATTTCGTCATCGCTGTCGATATTTCAGACCGCCCCCGTGATAGAAAAACGGAAGGGATCGTTGATATCATGTGGCAAACTTTTTCCATTTTTGGGCAGACCATCAATCGCGATGAACTTCCAAAAGCGGATATTGTTGTTCGCCCCGTTACATACGGGCTCCCCTCTTCTGATACGAGTGGCCGCAATAAAGCCGTGCTTGAGGGAGAAAAGGCCGTCGCTGCAATTCTGCCGGAGTTAAAAGCCAAACTGGCTAAATTGAATGAGGCACGCCATGTGGCTGGCATGCCCTGAATTGTTGCCCTATCAAGAAAAAATAATCCGAAACTGCCTCCTTTAATTTTGCTTTAATTTTTTACGGGTAATTATCGTGTCCGATCGTTTAGCCGTGCTGCCGCAATACCTGATGCCCAAGCAGGCTCTCACCCTATTGGCAGGTAAATTCGCCAATGCCAAACTCAAAGGATTGACCACGACGGTGATCCGCCGCTTCGTCGCGCGTTACGGGGTGAACATGCAGGAGGCGGCGCATCCGGACATCGCGGGCTATGCCAGCTTCAATGAATTTTTCACGCGGGCATTGCGCGAGGGCGCACGACCGTTGGCCGATGCCGATTTCATCTGTCCGGTGGATGGCGCGATCAGCCAGTTCGGCGCAATAGCGCACGACAATATTTTTCAAGCCAAGGGGCACAGCTACACCACCACCGCGCTGGTCGGTGGCGATGCGGAATTGGCTGCTCAATTTGCCGATGGCAGCTTTGCCACGCTGTACCTGAGCCCCAAGGATTACCACCGCATCCACATGCCGTGCGCCGGACGCTTGCGGCGCATGATCTATGTGCCGGGCGCGCTGTTCTCGGTCAACCCCACCACCGCGCGCGGCGTGCCGGGGCTGTTCGCGCGCAACGAACGTGTGGTGTGCGTGTTCGATGGCGAGTCTAATGGAAAGTCTGCGTCATTTGTACTGACGCTGGTCGGCGCCACCATCGTCGGCAGCATGGCCACCGTGTGGCATGGCGTGGTCAATCCGCCGCGTACGCGCGAGGTGCGTGAATGGCGCTACGACGATCAAGAGATCATATTGAAGAAGGGAGAAGAAATGGGACGCTTCCTGCTCGGTTCCACGGTGGTAATGCTGTTTCCCAATGACACGCTGCGCTTCAATCCGGAATGGTCACCCGAGCGGGCGATACGCATGGGCGAGACGATGGGCAGCAAACCGTTCATGCACAATGATAATCGTCCCCATTGAAGAATCCTGAATTGAGGAATAATGTTTCGAAGCTGTCCATTTTATTTGCATAAGCCGAACTGATGAACACGCTTATTACCTACACTTTCCGCAATTGCTGCCGACTGATCCTGTTTGTTTTTGCTTTCCCCTTGCTTTTATTCCCTGGGCTTGCCTATGCAAGCCTCCCGCAATCCGCCAATGTACCGGGTGGGGTTGCGATCGTTCCGCTGACAAGCACTTCAACCAGCACCGGCAAACCACAAGCATGGTTGGGCGATCAACCTGTACTCGTCACAGCCGATCACGAGCTATGGTACGCGGTGGTCGGGTTGGCACTGGATATCACTCCGGGCTCGCATGAGCTGCGCGTCAACCTAGATGGCGAAACGCAAGTGCAACACTTCATCGTTAACCCCAAGGATTATCCCGAGCAGCACCTCAAACTTAAAAAGAGCATGGTAGAGCTATCACCCGCCAACGAGGCTCGCGTTGAACGCGAAATATCAGTCATCACTGGGCTGAAACAGACTTGGCGTGCTGCGCCGGATAACGACCTGGATTTTGTCATTCCCGTCAAAGGCAGGCTGGCGAGTCGCTTCGGTCTGCGTCGATTTTTCAACGATGAACCACGCGCACCGCATGTCGGCCTCGATGTCGCGGTAGCGCGAGGCACACCGGTCAGGGCGAGCGCACCCGGCACGGTGCTGGCAACTGATGATTATTTTTTTAACGGCAAGACGGTTTTCGTCGACCATGGCAACGGGCTCATCACCCTGTATTGCCACCTTGATAAATTCAAAGTGAAAGCTGGCCAGACGGTAAGCAAAGGCCAACTGATCGGGCTTTCCGGCAAAACAGGGCGCGCCACCGGCCCGCATCTGCACTGGAGCGTTGTGCTTAACGGCGCAATGGTCGATCCTGAATTGTTCATTCCGTAACGGATAAACAAGCCCCTTTAATTTGTTCTTTACATATGTAATTGATTGCATTACAGTGCATGCAATCATATTACACATCGCCATGATCCGGACATTCAAACATCGAGGGCTTGAACGGTTTTTCAGGCAAGGAGATCACAGGGGCATCATCGCCAAAAGCGAAGCTCGCATCGAACGTCTGCTTGACCGACTGGACACCGCTGTAAAACCAGAGGACATGAATATTCCCGGCTTCAAGTTTCACGGGCTGACTGGAAATCGCAAAGGCACCTACTCGGTAACGGTAACCGGAAACTGGCGTATCACATATCGTTTCGACGGCGAGGACGCCATCGATCTTAACCTGGAGGACTATCACTGATGAAGTCACTACGAAACCCCAACCGTCGCCCCACCCATCCGGGCGCAATCCTGCGCGAGGACGTGCTGCCCGCTCTGAAAATGACCCAAACCGAACTGGCTCAGCGACTCGGCATTTCCCGTTTGTCCGTGTCTGAACTGCTGCACGAGAAGCGCGGCATGACCCCCGAAATGGCCATGCGTGTTGCCAAACTGCTCAATACGACACCCGAAAGCTGGCTGCGCATGCAAGAGGCCGTCGATCTGTGGGAAGTGCAGCAGAAGCCGGAGAAGCTGGCTGACATCAAGCCGCTGAAGAAAGAATTTCTGGCGGCGTAACCTCATCAGCAAAACAATTCGACTCCAGTACATTTCATTTGCTTTATTGACACTATTAACGCACAGCGTTAATATCAACCCATGATCAAGACATTCCAGTGCCGCGATACCGAAGCGCTGTTCAACGGCAAACGTGTCGCCCGCTTCGCGAATATTGAACGAGCAGCATTGCGCAAGCTGGTACAACTCGACCTGGCACTGATCACAGATGACATGCGTGCCCCGCCGGGCAACCGGCTCGAAGCATTGAAAGGCGACCGCGCCGGACAATGGAGTGTGCGCATAAACGACCAGTGGCGCGTATGCTTTCGTTTCGAGGACGGTAATGCGCTGGACGTAGAAATCGCGGACTATCATTGAGGAGCAAAAACATGCGTAAAGTCGCCCCCGTATCCCCCGGCGAAATGCTGGAAGAAGAATTCCTGAAGCCTCTGGGAATGACAAAATATCGTCTCGCCAAAGAAATCGGCGTCCCCCCGCAACGCATAGGCGACATCGTCTCCGGCAAACGCAGCATCACCGCAGATACCGACCTGCGCCTGTGCCGTTTTTTCAGCCTTACCGATGGCTGGTGGTTGCGCTTGCAGGCCCAATACGACACAAAGATGGCTAAGGACGGGCTCGCCGACGTGCTGAAGAAGATTCAGCCTTGGGAGCACGAGGCGGCGTAATCTGGTGGTCGACAAATGGTTCAGAACACCCCGTAGGTCGGGTTAGCGGCTTCATCGCGTAACCCGACAACATGGTAACGAAACGTCGGGTTACGCTGCACTAACCCGACCTACGAAACTGATGACCCATCCCGCGTTCACGCTGAAAAATCCCAACCGCGCACGCAGCCTGA
>JBDTPU010000219.1:0-5851 GCA_039932535.1 Gallionella sp.
AGGTAAGCCGACAGTGGCATGGCTTCCTGCATGCGCTGCTCGAAAACAGCTTTGCCGAATTCGCGTATAAAACTGTCGGGGTCGTGCTCAACGGGCAGAAATAAAAAGCTGATGCGCTTGCCGTCTTGCAGGTAGGGCAATGCGTTTTCCAGCGCACGCCATGCCGCGCGCTGCCCCGCCTTGTCGCCATCAAAACAAAATACGATATGTTCTGTGAGGCGCAATAATTTTTGCACATGGTATGGAGTGGTTGCAGTGCCCAAGGTCGCAACGACATATTCCAAGCCATGTTGCGCTAGTGCCGCCACGTCCATATAACCCTCCACCACCAGCACGCGTTGCTCGGCGCGGATGGATTTTTGCGCCTGGAACAGACCATACAATTCACGGCCTTTTTCAAACAGCGGTGTCTCCGGAGAATTCAGATATTTGGGCTCACCCTTGTCCAGCACCCGTCCGCCGAAGCCGATGACTTGGCCGCGCACATTGATGATGGGGAACATGATGCGATCACGAAAGCGATCATAGCGCTTGCCCTCATCTCCGGTGATCACCAGCCCGGTTTCGCTCAGCGCGGCATCCTGATAATTCGAAAATGCGGCGGTGAGATTTTGCCAACCGTCGGGCGCATAACCAATACCAAATTTTGCGGCGACTTCACCGCTCAGACCGCGCTGCTTGAGATAGTCGATTGCATGCTGCGAAAGTTTGAGTTGCTCGCGGTAATAGTGCGTGGCGGTTTGCATCACCTCATATAAATCCGGCGCAATTTTTTGGTAGGCCTCGCCTGCTGCCTGTCGCTCATGCGGAACTTCCAAACCCATGCTACGCGCCAATTCTTCTATCGCATCAACATAACCTAGCCCGGCATGTTCCATGACAAAACTAATCGCCGTGCCATGCGCGCCGCAGCCGAAACAGTGATAAAATTGTTTAGTCTGGCTTACCGTAAATGAGGGAGATTTTTCGTTGTGAAACGGGCAGCAGGCAATGAAATTTGCCCCCGCTTTTTTGAGTGGCACATAACGCTCAATGACATCCACGATGTCGAGGCGATTAAGCAGATCCTGAATGAAGTTTTTTGGAATCACGCCAGCACCGCCCTTTCATCAAGATCGACGCTCTCTTTTCAAATAAGCCCAAGAGTGCCGCGCAGCGTGGTTAAGCAGAAACTACTGAGCCAGAAAATTAATTTGCCAGCCGCGCTTTTATCAGCGCAGAAATTTTACCCATATCAGCGCGCCCGGCCAGCTTGGGTTTGAGCACGGCCATTACTTTGCCGATGTCTTGGTGACCAGCCGCTCCTGTCGCGGCGATTGCCTCGACCACGGCTGCGGTGATTTCAGCTTCGCTGAGTTGTTGCGGCATATAAGTGACCAACACACTCATTTCAAACTTTTCGACATCTGCCAAATCCTGGCGTCCGGCCGCTTCATATTGGCTGATGGAATCGCGCCGTTGCTTGTTCATTTTTTCGATGATAACGACTACGTCCGCATCAGACAGCTCAATGCGCTCATCAATCTCGCGCTGTTTCATTGCAGCGAGCAATAGACGGATCGCGCCGAGACGCGCCGTATCCTTGGCGCGCATTGCGGCTTTCATGTCATCGGTGATTTGCAGCTTGAGACTCATGATAAAACCAACCCCGGTGCCCGGAACGGGCACCTCAGGTTAATCAATAAAGCTTGGGAGGGAGCACTTGGCTCATCAGACGCTTGTAATGGCGCTTCACGGCAGCCGCCAGCTTGCGCTTACGTTCTGCAGTAGGCTTCTCGTAAAATTCGCGAGCACGCAAATCGGTCAGCAGGCCGGTCTTTTCCACGGAACGCTTGAAACGACGCATCGCTACTTCAAACGGCTCATTCTCTTTAACACGTACTGTTGTCATGAACAAACTACCCTATACAAAAAATCGAGGCGCGATTCTAGCAAAACAGCCCATTGACCACAACCACAATTTGCAAGCCGGTAAATCCAACGCAACTGCAGTTTTTACCGGGGTTTCTGTAGAGTGGCTTCACTTGCATTATTTTTGGGCGGAGGAAATGCAATGACCCCTTGTAATCGTACTCGCAAATCGTCAAGAAATTGATAGCGCCGTCGATATAGTCCACGTTTTTTCGCTGTGATATTTTCGTCGGCGCGTTTTACAATTAAGGGAGCAAGTTTGAAGAACTGGCCGTCGCTGGTTTTTTTACCTCCATGCTCCAGCCACATATCGTCATAGCAGGAATACTTAAATGACTTTGAATACCAGTAAGCACTGCGATGGGCAGCGTCGGCAATGCCATATATTGCCTTGCAATGGAGTTCCTCGCTGATTATTTTGATAATGTGCAATATAAAATCTCGCGGACGCATTCCATATAACGCGCTCGTAAGCTCCTTATATATATTCTTTCCCAGACCGTCCGCTCCTTGCACACAGCCGATAATCAGCACCATATCGGCTGGGGTTCCGGACAATATGAACATGACCGTAAATATTCTATCAATTCCCAGAAACAAACTGATGCCAATCTCACCCTCGCGTCGCATCCACCTTGGCCGGTCAAGAACCACCCTGAGCTTCCCCGGCACCAGTTCGCATATAGCCAAATCAATGTAAGTATCGGGTGCAAGGTTAAGAAGGGGAACGTTGCTATGAACCAGCCTATAGTGTTCTTCAATCACCTTCAGGCGCTTGGTACTATTCCAGAATTTATTGATGTAAGGGCGGTAAAGGAATTCTCGAATTTCAGGCGTTAACGCAAACTCTCTAATCAGAAGCGGATTTTCAGTGGCGTCAAGCCACAGTCTGGCTCGGTGTAAAAACGGTAAACACCAGCAAACGACAGCCAATCGCTTGGCAATATTTAGGTATCGAGTTTCAGGATAAAGGAACTTCGTCTCTCGATAAACGTGTTGTAGATTTAGGAAAAACATATTTTACGTAAACCGTACACATCAAAATATCCCCCTAACAATATTATTATTTATGAACCGTGATTCGCGCGAACTTGCGCTTGCCAACCTGCGCCACAACCACCGTGCCAGCATTAATCACGGCCGATTTGTCATTAATACGTTCGCCGTCCAGTTTGACCGCACCTTGCTGGATCATACGCATTGCTTCGGAGGTGCCTTCAACCAGCCCGGCGTGTTTCAGTAATTGCGGCACGGCAATGCTGCCAGTGGGCGCGAATACATTGACCTCTGACATGTCGTCTGGCAGCAGACCTTTACTAAAGCGTGCAATAAATTCAGTTGCGGCGGATCGCGCTGCCGCAAGCCCATGAAACCGCTCTACAATCTCTTTGGCAAAATCAAATTTAATATCTCTCGGATTAGCTCCTTGTTTTACGCTTTCGTGTTTAGCATTAATTACCGCCATTGATTCAAACGACAATAATTCCAGATAACGCCACATCAAATCATCGGAAACCGACATCAGCTTGCCAAACATCTCTTGCGGCGTGTCGGTAATGCCAATGTAATTGCCCAGTGACTTGGACATTTTGTTCACGCCGTCCAAGCCTTCCAGCAACGGCATGGTGAGTACACACTGTGCAGGCTGACCGTAATGCTTCTGCAACTCGCGCCCCATCAGCAAATTAAATTTCTGATCCGTGCCACCCAGTTCTATATCCGCCTTGAGCGCCACCGAATCATAACCCTGCACCAGCGGGTAGATGAATTCATGAATAGCGATCGGTTGATTACTTTTGTAGCGTTTGGAAAAATCGTCGCGCTCCAGCATGCGCGCCACCGTATGCGTGGCTGCCAGTTTGATCAAGTCCGCAGCATTAAATTTATCCATCCAGGTGGAGTTGAAAACAATCTCGGTTTTTCCCGGATCCAGCACTTTAAACACTTGATCGCGATAAGACTGTGCGTTTCCCCTTATTTGCTCCCGCGACAAGGGTGGACGAGTGGTATTTTTACCGCTTGGATCTCCGATCATTCCAGTAAAATCGCCAATCAGAAACAGCGCGTGATGACCGAGATCCTGCAACTGGCGCATTTTATTGAGCAGCACCGTATGACCCAGGTGTAAATCCGGTGCGGTCGGGTCGAAGCCAGCTTTAACGCGCAATGGGCGTCCTGTGGCAAGCTTTTGTTGTAACTCTGCTTCGAGTAGCAGTTCGTGAGCGCCACGCTTGATTTGCGCCAGCGCGTCGGAATGTGTCGGTTTAGTCATAAATTTATCACGGGTTCAACTACAAAAAAGGCCAACAAAACTGCCTGTTACGGGGGTTTTTAACCATTCATCGGTCGGCTTTCGCCACCTATCCGTTCTATCTTGAGGGCGCACCCCTTTCTGTTAAAGTGCATACTAATTACCAGCACAATACTAACCAGAATAAAGCAAAAGCAATTTTCAGGAGACATCAATGTTAACCCAAAATCGGCTCCGCCAAGAACAACAAAACCAAATACCGGAAAGCAAAAAAAAACTGCGCTGGTTCGTGATCTTATCCACTCTGCCACTGCTGGGCGTGGTCACAGCTTTCGGCTTGGTACCGCAAAATGATTTTGATTTAACTTCTGCAAGGGTTGCCATCGAAGAAATTGCATTACCTGAAATCACCGATCCAGCAACCACTGCTGCCAGCTACTGGCGCAATGAGCGCGTGCAAAGCGGCGATACGGTGGATGAACTGTTGCGCCGTATGAATATTGAAGATGCTGCCGCGGGTGATTATTTGCGCAAATCGGCTGCGGCAGCCTCTTTTCGAAAATTGCCAGTCGGCACGGAAATACAGGCCGAAACTACCGCTACTGGCAGCTTGATTGCGTTACGTTACCCCACTGGGGATAGCGCACAGATTTTGATCGACAAACAAAACGGTGCTTTCAATACAAAAACACTCCCCGCACAATTGGAGAATCGTCTGTTCGTGCGCACTGGCGAAATCAAAACCAACTTGTATGCCGCCACCGACGAAGCAAGTTTGCCGGAAGCCGCTGCCAACCAACTGAACGAACTTTTCAGCGGCGATATCGATTTCCATCATGATCTGCGCAAAGGTGACAAATTCACCGTAGTCTATGAAATGACTTACAGCAATGGCGCGTTGCTGCATACCGGCCGCATTCAGGCCGCTGAATTCATTAATCAAGGCCATGCCTACCGTGCCGTGTATTTTCAGAAAGATGCGCAGCATGGCGACTACTACACCCCGGAAGGAAAGAGCGTACACAAAGCTTTTCTGCGTTCTCCCATCGAATTTTCGCGGGTGAGCTCGCGTTTTTCCCTGTCTCGTTTTCACCCGATACTCAACAAGTGGCGCTCACACAAGGGCGTGGATTTCGCCGCGCCCATGGGTGCCAAAGTTAAAGTGACCGCTGACGGAGTCATTTCTGTAGTCGGCAAACAAGGCGGCTACGGCAACGTTATCATGGTAAACCATCAAGGCCGCTACACCACGGTATACGGTCACTTGTCTCGCTTTGCCCAAGGTCTGCATAAAGGCCAGCATGTCGCCCAAGGCGATGTCATCGGTTATGTCGGCATGACCGGATTGGCAACCGGGCCGCATCTGCATTACGAATTCAAGGTGAACGGTCAGCAACACGACCCCTTGCGCGTGGCCTTGCCCGATGCAAAACCTCTCGCGGGTACATATTTCGGCACGTTTCAGCCCATGGCCAACGAACTCGTGGGGCACCTGAATTTACTGCGTAATACTAACCTCGCGAAACTCGACTGATTAGCCCGTGGCCCAAACGGAGCTATACATCGGGTTAATGTCAGGAACCAGCTTGGACGGCATCGATGTCGTCCTTGTTGACTTAAGCCAGCCCAAACCACTGCAACTCGGCAAATACTATCTACCCTTTGATGACGCAGTGAAAAACGCTTTAC
>JBDTPU010000220.1:0-7632 GCA_039932535.1 Gallionella sp.
TCGAGCATATCAAGGCCAGTCAGGTGGACATATTTGGCAAGGTGCTGCGCGAGAAGCTGTTGGCCAAAGGTTCACCGCTGGCAAAGAGTTATTTGAATATTCTGGTGGAGGAAATTGTGGTGCAGGACAAGACCGCAACGGTCAGGGGAAGCTATGAAGCACTGGCAGAAACGATGCGGCAAATAAAAAAGGGCAACTTGAATCAAGTGCCCAGTTTTATGGTTGATTGGTGCGCCCGGAGCGATTCGAACGCCCGACCCCTTGGTTCGTAGCCAAGTACTCTATCCAGCTGAGCTACGGGCGCGCACTATAAAAGTTACCTTGGCGGAGAAGGAGGGATTCGAACCCTCGATACAAGTTTAAGCTCGTATGCGCCCTTAGCAGGGGCGTGCCTTCGACCTCTCGGCCACCTCTCCGAAGGCGGCGCATAGTAATGTACCTGACCTGAAAGGTCAAACGGTACTATGCGTCTTCCTGGTCAAGATTGAAGGCTTTGTGCAATACGCGCACGGCCAGCTCAAGATATTTCTCATCGATAACCACGGAAATTTTTATTTCCGACGTGGAAATCATCTGGATGTTGATCCCTTCTTCCGCCAGCGTGCGGAACATTTTGCTGGCGATGCCCACATGCGAGCGCATCCCGACACCGACTACGGAGACCTTGGCCGCCTTGTTATCGCCAATGACCTCGCGCGCGCCTATGTGCGGTTGCACTTTGCTTTTCAGTATATCCATCGCCTTGGCGAATTCATTGCGGTGCACGGTAAATGAAAAGTCTGTGGTGCCATCCACGCCAACGTTCTGGATGATGATATCCACATCAATATTGGCCTCGCTGACCGGCCCCAGAATCTGGTAGGCAATACCAGGCTTGTCGGGCACGCCCATCACAGTAATTTTTGCTTCGTCGCGATTGAATGCGATGCCGGAAATAATGGCTTGTTCCATTTTGTCGTTATCCTCAAAAGTAATCAGCGTGCCTTCACCTTCTTCTTCAAAGCTGGACAACACGCGCAGTTTGACTTTGTATTTCCCGGCAAATTCCACTGAACGAATTTGCAACACCTTGGAGCCCAGACTAGCCATCTCCAGCATTTCTTCAAAGGTGATGGTTTTCAGTCGTCGCGCCTCTGGAACCAGGCGTGGGTCGGTGGTGTAGACACCATCCACATCGGTGTAAATCTGGCATTCGTCGGCACGCAACGCGGCAGCAATCGCGACCCCCGTTGTGTCCGATCCGCCGCGCCCCAATGTGGTAATGTTGCCTGCTTCATCCACGCCCTGAAAACCTGCCACCACCACCACGTACTCATTCGCCAGATCGGCGCGCATATTTTGTTCGTCGATGCTGACGATACGCGCCTTGGTAAACGCGCTGTCGGTGAGTATCCTGACCTGCGCGCCGGTATAACTTTTCGCGTTTACGCCAAGTTCCTTCAGCGCCATTGCGAGAAGGCCGATGGTGACCTGTTCGCCGGTAGAAAGAATCACATCCAACTCGCGCGGATCAGGATGTTTCTGGATTTCATGGGCGAGGCCGACCAGACGATTGGTCTCTCCGCTCATCGCCGAGACCACCACTACTACTTGATGTCCGAGTGCCTTGAATTTAGTCACGCGACGGGCTACGTTCTTGATGCGTTCCGGACTGCCTACCGATGTACCGCCGTACTTTTGCACTATCAATGCCACGATATTTGCCTGACTTAAAAAATGAGTACGATTCTAGCGCACCTGACTACAAAAAACGAGGCGGCTGGGTTTGCGGTTATTCAAATGGGAATATTTTATCAGTATGCGCGGTCACATCTTCTGCGTTTTTTGATATCAACTTCAGGCACTGTTGATACACTTGCTGTGCGGTAATCATTCGTTGACAGGGGGGAATACCCGCATCATTTAAAATCGGACAGTCGCGCTTAAAGCAAGGTGAGCACGCTATTCCGCTGGTGAGGTGGATACAGGCCTTGCCGAGTATGCCGCTATAGTTTGGCGAAGTAGGGCCGTGCAGCATAATTCCTGGAACGTCGAGCGCTGCTGCCAGGTGTCCGATCCCGCTTTCCACGCTGACAAATGCGCGGGCATGCAGCACAATACTCATCAACTCCGTTAGTGACAGCTTGGGTAACACTTGCGCCTGTTCGCCACCAGCGGCCTGTAAGCGATGGGCGCGCTGGCGTTCAACCTCGTTGCCCCACGGCAACAGACAGCGCCAGCCCTGCTGCGCCAACAAATGAATCAATTCTGTCCAAGAGGCTTCCGGCCAATATTTGCTATTCCAGGTGGTGCCATGCAGCAGGACTATATAAGGTTGATCAGTTATTTCTGGGAGCGCACGTGAAAATTTATCTTGCATACGCTCGTGGCGGAATTTATCCAAGCCGAAATTTGCAGCTTGCATTATATCGGCATCGAAAATTTTGGCGATCAGTTGCCGGTTTTTTTCTATGACATGCAAGCCCTCTGGCACGCTGGCGGTCTTTTGATAAAGCTTCGCCGCCAGCGCTTCTCTGGCCGTATCGGCAGCAAAACCAAATACGTGGACCCCCGCCAGTCGAGCCAGCAAGGCACTTTTGAACAGCCCCTGTGCGTCCAGCACAATATCGTAATTTTCCGCTTGCAGTTGTTGCCGCAACTTACTTAGTAATGCCGGAATCTTCCACCAGTTTTTTTTATGGGCACGCAGCGGTATCGTAATCACTTTGTTAATCGCCGAGTGCCAACCCACCGCCTCGGCAAAGGCCGGCTCCACCAACCAGTGAATTTCTGCATCCGGAAAATGGCGGTGCAAATCACTAACGGCAGGAAACATGTGAAGAATGTCGCCTAAAGAGGATAACCTTACAACAAGGATTTTCATTATGGAAAACTATGTAATTACCAATCATTTTCTGCCAACCGGCAAACAGGGGACTTCCGTCATTTTAGTAGGCAGGAGAAATTACAACAAATGTTTTTCTTGAGTAGCGCGCGCAACGCCACTACTATTCACCACACTGGTGTCACTTGAACTATGCTCGATGATTATTTTTTATACCCTCATATTGTGGCTGCTGCTGCCGTATATTTTTATTCGCCTGATCTGGCGGGCGCGAAAACAGCCGGAATATTTGCGCCACATCGGCGAGCGTTTCGGCTTTTATTCCCTCAAAAGTAATAAGCCCATTATCTGGTTACACGCCGTCTCAGTGGGTGAAACCCGCGCTGCACAAAGCCTTGTTACCAAGCTGGGGGAGGCCTATCCTGACCATCAGATACTACTCTCTCACACCACTCCCACTGGTCGTGCCGCCAGCGAGCAACTTTACGGCGACCGCGTGATGCGGGTGTATCTACCCTACGATTATCCACTTGCGGTGAATGGTTTTTTGCGCCACTTCCGCCCACAACTGGGTCTGTTGATGGAAACGGAAATCTGGTTTAACTTGATACACGCCTGTTATCTCACCCATACACCACTCGTGTTGCTGAATGCGCGCATGTCGGGAAAATCTGCGCGAGCTTATGCGCGTTTTGCACGGCTAACGCGCACCGCGTTAAACGAACTTACCTCCCTGGCTGCGCAAACCGCTGACGATGCGACGCACTTAACCAGCCTCGGCGCGAAGAATGTTTCCGTGATGGGAAACCTAAAGTTTGACATCGAACCACCCGGCGCGATGCTGAAGCTGGGAAAACAACTGCGCGAACAGTTTGGCATGACCCGTAAAATATTTCTGACCGCCAGCACCCGCGAGGGTGAAGAAGTATTGCTGATTGATGCCCTTAAAGATATCCGGATCCCAAACTTGCTGCTGGTGATCGTTCCGCGCCATCCGCAACGTTTCGCTGACATTGCAAGCCTGCTTGAGCAACACGGCATACTATTTCAGCGCAGAAGTGAAAATCGCGCAGTGACGGAAAAAATTCAGGTGGTGCTGGGCGACACCATGGGAGAAATGTTCGCGTACTATGCAGCGGCTGACCTCGCGTTTATCGGTGGCAGCTTGCTGCCTTACGGTGGGCAGAATTTGATTGAAGCCTGCGCGGTCGGCACTCCGGTATTAGTCGGTCCATATACCCACAATTTTGCCGAGGCAACGCGGCTTGCGCTTAACGCAGGAGCCGCATGTCTAATACCTGACGCGAGGGGATTATTTACAAAATTACAACACCTATTGGACAACCCACTGGCTTTATACAAAATGCGTCAGCAATGCTCACTTTTTGTGGAGTCCAATCGCGGTGCGACAGATAAAGCCTTGCAGATTATTACGCCCTTGCTTAAAACCAAACAAAGTAAGTAATCACTAATTAGTTTTGGTTACACATCCAGATTCTTGGCGCCCAACGCATTTTTTTCGATAAAGGCGCGGCGCGGCTCGACGACATCGCCCATCAAGGTAGTGAAAATTTCGTCAGCGGTAATCGCGTCTTCAATGCGCACTCTAAGCAGAATCCGGTTCTTTACATCCATGGTGGTTTCCCATAGTTGTGACGGATTCATCTCGCCCAAACCTTTGTAGCGCTGGATGTTAACGCCGCGCTTGGCTTCTTCCAACAACCATTCTATGGCTTGTTTAAAACTGGAAACGGCTCGCTTTTGTTCGCCGCGCGCAATATAGGCGGTTGGAGTAATGAGGCCGTTCAATACGTCCGCGGCTTGCCGGATTTGTACATAGTCGCTGCCTTTCAAGAAGTCTTTATCCATGTAGCTGACGGAATAATTGCCGTGATAGAGTTTTTCCAGGCGCATGCGATGTTCACCAGCCTCGTCAGTTTCTACCACGACTTTAATGCTGCCGCCGCACGCGGCTTCAAGTTGCTTTGCACTGCTTTGCGCCTGCTTTAAATCATCCAGTGATAATGTGGGCAAGATCAGCAGGGCATGGCTGGCTTCCGGCGCGGTAAAACGTGACAAGCGATCAATCACGGCTTCGGCAAGAAAGTATTGTTTGGCTAACAGCTCCAGTGCGTCCGCTTGAATTGGCAATGCGTCGGCAGCCGGGTGTAACACGGCATTGTTGAGCGCTGATTTGAGCATGTAGATTTTCATCTCCTGGTCATCTTTCAGATAACGCTCTTCCTTGCCCTGCTTGATTTTATATAACGGTGGCTGTGCAATATAAATATGGCCGCGCTCGACCAGCTCGGGCATTTGCCGGTAGAAAAAAGTCAGCAATAGCGTGCGGATATGAGAGCCATCCACGTCGGCGTCGGTCATGATAATGATGCGGTGATAGCGCAACTTATCTGCGTTGTATTCATCCTTGCCGATGCCGGTCCCCAATACCGTAATCAGGGTGGCGATTTCCTGCGATGCAATCAGTTTTTCGAAGCGGGCTTTCTCCACATTCAAAATTTTGCCCTTGAGCGGCAAGATCGCCTGGAATTTACGATCACGCCCCTGTTTGGCTGAGCCTCCCGCAGAGTCGCCCTCCACCAGATACAGCTCTGACATAGCCGGGTCTTTTTCCTGACAATCTGCCAGCTTGCCGGGCAGACCCATTCCATCCAGAATGCCCTTGCGGCGGGTCAAATCACGGGCTTTGCGCGCTGCCTCGCGGGCGCGCGCAGCATCAATAATTTTATTGACGATAATTTTCGCGTCATTAGGTTTTTCCAGAAGGAACGAGCTCATTTGCTGGGCGATCAGGTCTTCGATGACCGGACGGACCTCGGAAGAAACCAGCTTGTCTTTGGTCTGCGAGGAGAATTTTGGATCGGGCAATTTCACCGATAGTACTGCGGTTAACCCTTCGCGCATATCATCCCCGGTGGTATCTACCTTGGCTTTTTTTGCCAGCTGTTCGGTTTCAATATACTGGTTCAGCGTGCGTGTCATTGCCGTGCGCAGCGCGGTCAAATGCGTACCCCCGTCGCGCTGCGGAATGTTGTTGGTAAAGCATTGAACGCTTTCCTGATAAGAGTCATTCCACTGCATGGCGATCTCGGCGGTAATCCCGTCTTTTTCCCCGATTGCATAAAATACAGTGGGGTGCAGTGCCGATTTATTGCGGTTCATGTATTCAACAAAACCTTTGATGCCGCCACTGAAAGCAAAGTTTTCTTCTTTCCCGTTGCGATGGTCTATCAATGCAATTTTTACGCCGTTATTCAGAAACGATAATTCACGGAGGCGTTTTGCCAAAATATCAAAGTGAAACTCAACTAGGCCAAAGGTTTCTTTGGCGGCCAAAAAATGGACGAGGGTGCCTCTTTTGCCTGAATCGCCCACTATTTTTAGCGGGGCTACTGGATCGCCATGGTGGAATTCCATAAAATGCTCTTTACCATCACGATAAATCGTTAGTTTCAGCCATTCCGATAAAGCATTCACGACCGAGACCCCTACGCCATGCAAGCCGCCGGATACTTTGTAGGAGTTGCTGTCAAATTTCCCGCCGGCGTGCAGGATGGTCATGATGACCTCGGCGGCGGAACGATTTTCTTCTTTATGAATATCCGTTGGAATGCCGCGGCCATTATCACTGACGCTTATTGAGTTGTCCGCATGGATGGTCACGTTGATTTCATTGCAGTGCCCGGCCAAAGCCTCGTCAACGGCATTATCCACCGCTTCGAATACCATATGATGCAGGCCGGTGCCGTCATTGGTATCGCCAATATACATACCTGGCCGCTTACGAACCGCTTCCAAACCTTTTAGGACTTTAATGCTACTGGAGGTATATCCGCTCATTTGTTTTTTCCGGGTGTTGGTTTCACGTGAAACATAATAATGGATGTTAAATGCGCATTGGCATAACGACATAGCGGAATTCCTGGTTTTCCGGTGTCGTTATCAAAATGCTGCTATTGGGATCACCAAAGGAAAATACAGCAGTTTCACTGCTGATGTTATTTAATCCGTCCATCAAATAGTTTACATTGAAACCAATGTCGATGACTTCCCCGTGGTAATCGATTTCAATTTCTTCCTGTGCTTCTTCGTGTTCGCTATTGCTGCTGATGATGCTAAGATTTTTATCGGTTAATACCACGCGAACGCCCCTGAATTTTTCATTGGATAATATTGCTACGCGCTGCAGGGCTTGCTGAACCAATATCCGATTCAAAGGGAGATGATTGCTGTATTTTGGAATAACTCGTTCATAGTCAGGAAATTTTCCATCGATGACCTTAGTGGTCAGGGTAATTCCGGAAAAAATTACTTTTACCTGTTGGGTCGAGAATTCAATCTCTGTGCTTTCATTTGTATCTCCAAGAAGTTTACATAATTCAGCGATGGCTTTGCGGGGGATAATAATTTCCTGCTTTTCATGATTGCCGTCGATAACGCCCGCGTTGAAGGCTAGGCGATGGCCGTCCGTAGCGACAACTTTTAGTTTATTTCCTTCAATAATCAATAAAACGCCATTTAGATAATAGCGGACATCTTGTTGAGCCATTGCATACTGAACTGAAAGTAACAGTTTTTTCAGTAGCCCTTGGGACATAACAATTTTTTTAGCCCCCAGCAACTGGTTGTTGAGCTTGGGAAAATCTTGTGCAGGAAGTGTTTGTAGACTAAACCGGCTTTTATTTGCTTTGATGAGCGTTTTATTTTCTTTGGTCTCAATGGATATTTTACTTTGGTCTGGAAGAATCCGTAGAATTTCCTGAAGTTTTTTCCCCCCTACTGTAATG
>JBDTPU010000221.1:0-2039 GCA_039932535.1 Gallionella sp.
CTCCCAGCCTCCCCTTCTCAGGGGAGGAGCCGCTTTGTCCTCCCCCTGACAAGGGGGAGTTATAACCAGCGCCTTGGCTGTCGTACTGTGACAGCCTAGTCGAATGGCTAGTAGTTTCATCAGAGGGGGTTTGCCGTTCACTGCTCACAGCAGCACCCGTTCAATGCCACCGTTATTCGCCTTGGCCACATAGTCCGGCAGCCAGTCTTTGCCGAGCAGATGTTTGGCCATTTCCACCACGATGTAATCCGCCGTGGTGCCGCTATCGTCGTTGTAACGCGACAGTCCCTGCTGGCAGGAAGGGCATGAGGTCAATATTTTGATTTCGCCGGTAAAGCCATCGGCGCGTAATGCATCTGCGCCCTTGCTCATTTCTTCTTCCTTGCGGAAGCGCACCTGCGTCGCGATCTGCGGCAGGGTCACACCAAAGGTTCCGGATTCGCCGCAGCAGCGCTCGTTGAGCGACACATTCGTCCCCATCAATTCATTCACCACCTTGAGCGGCTGATAAGTTTTCATCGGCGAGTGGCACGGGTCGTGATACATATAGCGCACGCCTTCCACGCCTTGCAGCTTCACGTTTTTCTCCAGCAAATATTCGTGAATGTCGAGCAACCGACAGCCGGGGAATATCTTGTCGAACTGGTATTTCAGCAACTGATCCATGCAGGTTCCGCACGACACGATCACCGTTTTGATGTCGAGATAATTCAGCGTATTCGCGACGCGATGGAACAGCACGCGATTGTCGGTAGTGATCTGGTTGGCCTTGTCAGCCTGCCCCGCAGCATTTTGCGGATAACCGCAGCACAGATAACCCGGCGGCAACACCGTGATCGCGCCGGTCTCATACAGCATCGCCTGCGTGGCTAACCCGACCTGCCCGAACAAACGCTCCGACCCGCAGCCGGGAAAGTAGAACACGGCTTCACTGTCCTCATTCAGTTTGTGCGGGTTGCGTATGATAGGCACGATGCTGTTGTCCTCAATATCCAATAGTGCGCGCGAAGTTTTCTTGGGCAGATTGCCCGGCATCGGTTTGTTGATGAAGTGGATCACCTGTGATTTTAATGGCGCGCCGCCTACCGTCGCGGGCGGACGTCTGAGCTGGGTTTTCAGCAGGCCAAAACGTCTGGCCCAATGATTGCCGATGCGCTGCGCCTTGTATCCCCACTCTATCATCACCTTGCGCACCAGCTTGATGGTCGCGGGATCGGTGGCATTCAGAAACAGCATAGCCATCGTCGTGACCGGACTGAATTTTTTTTTGCCCTGCTTGCGCAGGAAATTGCGCATCGCGATCGACACATCGCCGAAATCAATGTCCACCGGGCACGGGTTCAGGCACTTGTGGCAGATCGTGCAGTGATCGGCCACGTCCGAAAATTCGTCGAAGTGGCGGATGGAAATACCGCGCCGCGTTTGTTCTTCATAGAGAAACGCCTCAATCAGCAGCGACGTGGCGAGGATCTTGTTGCGCGGCGAATACAGCAGATTGGCGCGCGGTACATGCGTGGTACATACCGGTTTGCATTTGCCGCAGCGCAAACAGTCCTTGATCGAATCGGAAATTTCGCCCAGTTCGCTTTTCTCCAGGATCAGGCTTTCCAGTTCCATCAGGTTAAAGCTCGGCGTATAGGCGCGTTCCAGGTTGCCGCCGGTCAGCAGCTTGCCCTTGTTGAAACGGCCATCCGGATCGACAAGCATCTTGTAAGCGGTGAACGAGGCGATCTCACCCGCTTCGAGGAAATCGAATTTGGTGATGCCGATGCCGTGTTCGCCCGAGATCACGCCACCCAGATCTTTCGCCAGATGCATGATGCGCTCGACCGCGCTATTGGCCTGTTGCAGCATCGCGTAGTCGTCCGAGTTTACCGGAATATTGGTGTGCACATTGCCATCGCCGGCGTGCATGTGCAGCGCGATGAACACTCGGCTTTTCAGCACGCTCTGGTGTATCGCGTTGCACTGCTCGAGTATCGGCTGATAAGTGCTGCCGCTGAAAATGTGGCGCAGCGGCTCGCGCAGTTCGAGCTTCC
>JBDTPU010000222.1:0-1894 GCA_039932535.1 Gallionella sp.
ATCTGATGCCGGTTACAACCGAGCCGCTTGGCGCTGTGCATCGCCATGTCAGCTTTACGCATCAGCGTCTCCGAATTTTGTCCATGTTCTGGATAAAGTGCGATACCGATGCTGGCAGTGAGGAGAAGCTCATGCCCCTCTACCTCGATTGGCAAGGCAATAGCGCCAAGCATTTTTTTGGCAATCTGGAATAGATTCACATTGGAATGCACGTCGGGCAAGCTCACCACGAATTCATCGCTGTTGAGTCGGGCGATGGTGTCAGTTTTGCGCAGGCAGCCCACCAGACGTTGCGCCATTATTTGCAATACCTTATCCCCGAGATGCTGCCCGAGGGAATTGTTAATGTGCTGGAAATTGTCGAGATCAATGAGCGCCACTGCAAGCAGATTATTGTGCCGTTCTGCTGAAGTCAGGGATTGTTTGATGCGATCCAGTAGCAGCAATCTGGTCGGTAAATTGGTCAGCGCGTCATGGGTAACCACATGCCGGAGATTTTGTTCGATGCGATATTGTTTTTCGTATTGTTCCCTGAGAATCCGGTCGGCATGCCGGACGATGAAAAACAGAACGCCGTAAAGTCCGGTCAACGCCGAGATCACACTCAAGATGATGAGATATTGCTGGCTTTCCCCAAGTGCAATGTGTTGGTTGTCAGTCAATCCTAAGAGCGGGTTTTTACCCACCCAATAAAGAAAGGTACTGAGGCCGATTGTTGCCACTATTATGGCAATCAGGCTCGCGACGGAAAAATAACGCAGCAGTCGAAACATGAATTTCCCTCTGAATTTATTCGTTGTTACGTGCCGCCAGCCAGGCCAGATAATCATCAATAGGCATGGGTTTGGCGAAGTGGTACCCCTGCAATATCTCTACGCCCATAGCACCCAGCAGATCAGCAGTGCGCCCATCCTCTACTCCTTCTGCGACACATTCCAGGTTCAGTGATTTGGCGATGGAGATGATGGCTGTAGCCATGCTGAAGCCACTCTTCTCATGGATACGTTTGACAAAAGAGATGTCCAGCTTGAGTTCATCAGCAGGAATCTCATGGAGCTGCGACAGCGAAGAGTAGCCTACGCCGAAATCGTCAATTGAAATACCAAAGCCTTTAGAGTCAAGCTCGGCAATGCGTTCACGCGCATGGGACACGTCAGACAGTGCGATACTTTCAGTAACTTCCAGCATGATGCGGTCCGGTTTGATATTGGCAAGTGCGATGTCATCGCACAGTTGCATGACGATGGTGTTCGAAAATAATTGCCGCTTGGAGAGATTCACCGATAAGCGATGGTGGCTGGGCATCAGAGTCAGTGCGTGCAAGGCCTGTTGCCAAACTGATTGCCCGAGCTTGTCGATCAGCCCCAGACTTTCTGCCATCGGGATGAATACTGCTGGAGATATCCACCCTTGCTCAGGCTCCTGCCAGCGCGCCAACGCTTCGGCCCCGATCACCAGTCCGGTGCGTGCGGATATCAGCGGTTGCAACCAGCATTTAATTTGACCACTGTGTACCGCCTGCATCAAGCGGCTTTGGATGTAGAACGACTGCCGTCCGGTTTCCTTGCTGGCGATGGTGTTGAAGAACTGGATATTATTTCGCCCTTGTGCCTTGGCATAGAACATCGCGCGGTCTGCTTGAGCCAACAACATTTCGCTGTTGGTCGCATCATCCGGATACACCGCGAAACCTGCGCTAAAGGTAAATGGAAAATCCATGCCATCAATGGTGATATTTTCGCGTGCCAGCAGAGATAATTTTTGTGTGATACCCCGGGCATTCTCAAGGTTGGCCAGATCGGGGCACAACACCACAAATTCGTCTCCGCCCCAACGCGACAAGGTGTCAGTGCCACGCAAGGCCGTTTCCAGCCGATGGGTGACTTCTTTAAGC